>DAISYI010000001.1:0-4094 GCA_036825385.1 Lachnospiraceae bacterium
AGTGATGTGGCTCATTCTCTTTTCGATTCTGTAAGCTCTACCCTGTGCTCTTGGATGGATTCTCTTCATAGTCGGTCCTTTATTTGCGTAGCACTCAGCTACATAAAGGTTCTCTCTCTTCATACCATTGTTGTTCTCAGCATTAGCTGCTGCAGACTCAAGAAGCTTTCTAACTACGCTAGAAGCATATCTTGGGTTATATGTTACGATTGCAATTGCAGATTCAAGATCCTTGCCTCTGATTGCATCAAGTACGAAGCAAGCTTTAGTAACAGACATTCTTGCGAAAGACAGTTTCGCAGAAGGTCTCTGATCTTTAATTTCGTTTCGCTCACGCTTAATCTGGGTTCTATGTCCCTTAGCCATGATGAAACCTCCTTTCAACTAACGACCTATCTTCCGGTCTTTCTTGCGTCATTGTTACCGTGATGTCCGCGGTATGTTCTTGTAAGAACAAACTCGCCGAGCTTATGTCCTACCATATCTTCTGTCACATAAACAGGAACATGCTTTCTACCGTCATGAACAGCGATTGTAAGTCCTACCATGTTAGGGAAGATAGTTGAACGACGTGACCATGTCTTGATGACATTCTTGTCGCCTGAAGCTACTGCAGCTTCAACTTTCTTAAGCAGGCTTTCGTCTGCGAAAGGTCCTTTTTTCAATGAACGGGCCATATGTTACCTCCTTATTTGATTGCTCTACCGTCTCTTCTTCTGATGATGAGCTTATTGGACTGTTTCTTCTTCTTACGTGTCTTAAGTCCCATAGCTGGTTTACCCCAAGGAGTGCAAGGTCCTGGACGTCCAACTGGAGCCTTACCTTCACCACCACCGTGTGGATGGTCATTAGGGTTCATTACAGAACCACGTACTGTTGGGCGGATACCCATGTGACGCTTTCTTCCGGCTTTACCAATCTTAACGAGGTTATGGTCTGCATTACCGAGGCTTCCGATTGTAGCACGGCATGTAAGCTTAACTCTTCTCATTTCTCCTGATGGGAGACGAAGTGTAGCGTAACCATTCTCTTTAGCCATAAGCTGAGCTGAACCACCAGCTGAACGAACAAGCTGTCCGCCTCTACCTGGATAAAGCTCGATGTTATGGATTTCTGTACCTACAGGGATGTTCTCGAGTGGGAGGCAGTTTCCTACACGGATTTCTGCGTCTGCACCATTCATAACTGTCATGCCATCTGTAAGACCAGCAGGAGCGAGGATGTATGCCTTTGCACCATCAGCATAGTGAAGAAGTGCAATGTTAGCTGTACGGTTTGGATCGTATTCGATACCAGCAACCTTAGCTGGAACTCCATCCTTATTTCTCTTGAAATCGATAATTCTATATTTTACTCTGTTTCCGCCTCCACGATGACGAACAGTGATCTTACCCTGATTGTTACGTCCTGAATGTTTCTTCTTTGTAACAACGAGTGACTTTTCAGGAGTATTCTTTGTGATCTCTGAAAAATCAGAACCGCTCATGTTTCTTCTGGAAGGTGTATATGGGTTATATGTCTTAATTCCCATTTTTTTCTCCTTTCAACCATTTGTTGTCGCACTTTGTTTTGTGCATAATTACTCAGGATTAAAGACTCTGGAAAAGGTCGATATCCTTTGAGTCAGCTGTAAGCTTAACGATTGCCTTTTTACCAGCAGCTGTTCTACCTACAACCATTCCACGACGCTTGTTCTTACCAAGAACGTTCATTGTGTTAACAGAAGCAACCTTAACACCGTCGAACATTTTTTCAACAGCTTCCTTGATCATTGCTTTGTTTGCGTCTGGATGTACAAGGAATGTATATTTCTTATCTGCCATCAAAGACATTGAGTTCTCTGTGATAACAGGACGTATAACGACGTCATAATACTGAATGTTTGCCATTATGCGTATACCTCCTCAATCTTCTGTACAGCAGCCTTAGTTGTTACGATTGTGTTGTACTTAAGCATATCGTAAACGCTAAGTGTGTCTGCCATAGTAGTTCTAACACCTTCGATGTTTCTTGCTGAAAGAACTACGTTCTGGTCTTCATTGTTCTCAAGAACGAGAAGAGCCTTGTTTACTTTAAGTGCATCGAGAACTGCCTGCATCTCTTTTGTCTTAATCTCTGTGAGCTTAAGATCGTCAATAACGATGAATTTGTTCTCCTGAACGAGTGAAGTAAGAGCACTCTTAAGAGCGATTCTTCTTTCCTTCTTGTTCATCTTAATGCTGTAATCTCTTGGAACTGGAGCGAATACAACACCGCCGCCTGTCCACTGTGGAGCACGAATAGAACCCTGTCTAGCATGACCTGTTCCCTTCTGTCTCCAAGGCTTACGTCCACCACCACGTACTTCTGAACGTGTCTTGGCTTTCTGTGTGCCCTGACGCTTGTTAGCAAGCTGAGTCTTTACAGCCTTATGAATAAGGTTTTCGTTAACTTCTACATTGAAGATAGCATCGCTAAGTTCAATCTTGTCAACTTCTTTACCTTTCATATCAAATACTGATACTGTAGCCATATTTACGTTTCCTCCTTTCCTGATTCTTAAGCCTTAACTGACTCTCTGATAGTAACCAAAGATTTCTTAGGACCTGGAACTGATCCACGGATCAGGAGAAGGTTCTTATCAGCATCAACTCTAACTACTTCGAGGTTCTGAACTGTTGTCTTAGCAGTTCCCATATGTCCAGGCATTCCCTTACCTTTGAATACCTTTGATGGTGAAGAGCAAGCACCGTTTGAACCCTGATGACGATGGAACTTAGAACCATGAGCCATAGGTCCTCTGTGCTGGTTGAATCTCTTGATTGCTGACTCAAATCCATGACCTTTTGAAATAGCAGTAGCATCAACCTTATCGCCTACAGCGAAGATATCTGCCTTGATTTCATCAGCTACTTTGTACTCTGAAGCGTTCTCAAACTTGAATTCTCTAACGAATTTCTTTGATGATACGCCAGCCTTATCGAAGTGACCCTTCTCTGGCTTGTTTGTACCGTGGCGATGAGCAACAGACTTCTTACCCTGTGCGTCTCTCTCAACTACCTTGTCTTTGTTGTCCAGGAAACCAACCTGAACAGCTTCGTAACCGTCATTCTCAAGTGTCTTAACCTGAGTAACAACGTTTGGGCCTGCCTCAAGTACTGTTACAGGTACGAGTGTACCATCTTCATTGAATACCTGAGTCATTCCAAGCTTCCTGCAAAGGATTGCTTTCTTCATTAGAATTTCCTCCTAAATCTACAGCGGAGCACGAATACTCATGCTCATACTAGCGCGCAGCGGAACGATCAATGAATCGCTCATGCATTTAGCGCAGCGGAGCGTAATTTACGCTCATGCATTAATTTGTTACCGAAAGAGATTTATTTCTCCTTCATTTTGATGTCAATGTAGACACCAGCTGGCATTTCGAGTCTTGACAATGACTCAACAGTCTTCTGTGTTGGTGTCATGATGTCAATAAGTCTCTTGTGAGTTCTTCTCTCGAACTGTTCTCTTGAATCCTTGTACTTATGTACAGCACGAAGAATTGTAACAACTTCCTTCTTAGTTGGAAGAGGTACAGGACCGCTAACAACGGCGCCGTTCTTCTTAACTGTTTCGATGATCTTAGCTGCAGATGCATCTACGAGCTCGTGATCATAAGCCTTAAGTGTGATTCGCATTACCTGAGTTGCCATAAAAAAAGCCGCCTCCTTTTCGTACTTTTCGTACGACAAGTGGTGACTGTACACATTCCCGTGTGTGTCCTACACAACACGTTTGTTTCTACGCAAAGGTAGACATTATTTGTACAGTGACTTGTCGCCAGTTTCTCGACTTGACATTCGCTCCACGGAAAACCCGCCGAAATTCATCAGCAGCAACCTCACGCTTCATAGCTATCAATGTCACAGCACAAATAAATATACAACCTTTTTTCAATCTTGGCAAGTAATTTGCAATTTTTCTTGTATTTTTTTTAATACAATTTACTTGCTATATCTAGAAGACGCTCCCTCAGGGAGAATCAAGCCTGATTTAGTAACAGGAAGGCCAATTTCATTACTTACCGCATGTCCGCCGTGTCCTTTTAGAACTGTTTCTACCATATAAGT
>DAISYI010000001.1:4104-6599 GCA_036825385.1 Lachnospiraceae bacterium
CATCAGCGAGTATCGCTTCTGTCTTCTGGATCAGTTCGAAAACAGAATCCTCAATCTTCCAAATCTCGCCCTTAGGTCCTCTTCCATATGAAGGAGGATCCATGATAATGGCATCATACTTATGACCACGTCTAGCTTCTCTTTCAACAAACTTCATGCAGTCATCAACAAGCCATCTGATTGGAGCATCAGAAAGGCCTGAGCATTCAGCATTCTCCTTCGCCCAGTTTACCATTCCCTTTGATGCATCGACATGAGTAACCTTCGCACCAGCCGCAGCCGCCGCGAGAGTTGCTCCACCAGTGTAAGCAAAGAGATTCAAAACATTGATTTCTCGAGTTGGATCTTCTTTCTTTGCTTTTTCAATTATCTCTGAGAACCAATCCCAGTTAGTGGCCTGTTCTGGAAAAAGCCCGGTATGTTTAAACTTGAATGGTTTCAGTCTAAACGTAAGCTTTTTCGTAGAAGGAAGTTCATATGAAATCTCCCACTCATCTGGGAGGTTGAAGAACTCCCAGTCACCGCCGCCTTTAGCACTTCTGTGGTAAGTGGCATTTGTGTGCTTCCACTCGTAGCCCTTCTTACCAGTATTCCAAATAACCTGAGGATCTGGACGACGGAGAATATAATCTCCCCATCTTTCAACCTTCTCACCTGTAGCTGTATCGATTACTTCGTAATCTTTCCATCTATCTGCAATCCACATAAATATTTATCCTTATCTAAATAGTTTCTTCTATAAATATATCATTCCGAAAAAGAAGATGCTAACCATAAACGATTAGCATCTTCTAATAATACTGATTTAGAAAAATTTTTCAAGGTCTAATGCATTATCTACGAGAGCAATATGCTCTTTTGCTTCGAGAATCGATCTTTCTCTAAAGCCCCATGTGCAGAGAACACAATCGAGACCACTATTTTTTGCTGTATCAGCATCCACTTCAGAATCCCCGATGTAAAGTGTTTCATTAGACTTCGCACCCAGTAATTCCATCGCTTCATATACAGCATCCGGAGCAGGCTTCACATTCATGCCAGGCTTAACTCCGAAGGCGCCATCGATTAGATTTGAAAAATAATATTCTTTCATATCCTTTACAGCGGCGTCATATTTATTAGAAACAATCGCGCTCTTAACTCCTTTTTCATTAAGAGACTCGAGAAGCTCCATGATTCCATCATACGGATCAGTTTCTTCCTTACAATGATCGAGATAAAATGCCTTGAACTCTGAGAACTTAGTCTCAAATTCCGGATCAGCCCCTCCATCAGGAAGCGCCCTCTCCATCAGACGGCGATTACCGTTTCCAACCATCTTTCTGATTGCATCTATAGAATGAGTAGGATGGCCATGCTTCTCGCAAACATAGTTTACAGCATTTCCCAAATCCTTCAGCGAATTCAGAAGTGTGCCATCCATATCAAAAATTGCATATTTATACGTTTGCATTTCTTACTGCCTCACGTACGTGAAGGATTCTAGCAGGAGTTACAGAAAGTTCATCAACTCCCATTTCGATGAATTTCTCAGTAAGAGTAGTGTCAGCACCGAGCTCACCACAGATACCAACCCAAGCGCCACCCTTGTGACCGTTCTTGATTGTCATTTCAATTGCACGAAGAACTGCTGGGTGATGTGTGTCGATGATGTTCTCAAGAGCAGCATTCTGTCTATCAGCTGCGAGTGTGTACTGAGTAAGGTCGTTTGTACCGATTGAGAAGAAGTCTACTTCCTTACCAAGTTCTTCACTCATAAGTACAGCAGCTGGAGTCTCAATCATGATACCCTGCTCAACATCACCGTATGGAATAGACTGCTCATCAAGTTCAGCCTTAACCTCAGCAACGATTTCCTTGATTTTCTTAACTTCATCAACAGAAATGATCATAGGATACATAACACTGATGTTTCCATAGTAACTTGCTCTGAAGATAGCGCGAAGCTGTGTCTTGAAGATTTCAGGTCTGTCGAGACAGATTCTGATAGCTCTGTAACCGAGAGCTGGGTTCTCTTCCTTAGCGAGGTTGAAGTAATCTACCTGCTTATCAGCTCCGATATCAAGTGTTCTGATGATAACCTTCTTACCAGCCATCATTTCAGCAACCTGCTTATATGCGTTAAACTGCTCTTCCTCTGTTGGATATGTATCTGACTCGAGGTAGAGGAACTCTGAACGGAAGAGTCCAATTCCACCAGCGTCGTTCTGAAGAACAGAAGCTACATCCTTTACACCACCGATGTTAGCGTAGAGGTTAATCTTCTTTCCTGACTTAGTTACGTTCTCTTTACCACGAAGTTCCTGAAGAAGTCTTTCCTTCTCTTCATCCTTCTTCTTGATTTCTTCATACTTAGCAAGCTCTTCATCTGTAGGATCAACGATGAGCTTTCCTTCGTAACCATCTACGATACCCATCTTACCATCGCAGTCTTCTGGGAAGTCTACCCCAATAAGAGCTGGGATATTCATTGTACGAGCAAGGATAGCTGTGTG
>DAISYI010000001.1:6609-21571 GCA_036825385.1 Lachnospiraceae bacterium
CCACGTGTTACAAATGAAAGAACGAGGTTCTTATCAAGCTGTACTGTCTCTGATGGAGCGAGGTCCTCAGCTACAAGAATAGAAGGTTCGCTATCTGTCATAGAAGCTTCTTCTACGCCCTGAAGTACAGAAACTACTCTGTTTGAAATATCCTTGATATCAGCAGATCTAGCCTGCATATATTCATCATCCATAGCCGCAAACATCTGTGAGAAGTTATCACCTGTTGTAGCTACAGCGTATTCTGCATTTACATTCTGTGTTGTAATGATATTCTTAATAGAATCATTGTAATCCAAATCTTCAAGAAGCATCTGGTGTACATCAAAGATAGCAGCGTTTGCTTCTCCGACTTCCTTCAATGCTTTCTCATAAAGACCTTTAAGCTGTGTAAGGGCTGTTGCCTTAGCCTCTTCAAATCTAGTTACTTCTGAAGCAGTATCTTCAACATGCTCACGCTTTACAAGATTATCATTCTTGCGATAGATATGAAGCTTGCCAATAGCGACACCTGTCTTAGCACTCTTTCCTTTAAAATCCATCTTTATAGACTCCTTTACTAACTTAGAAAAATACTTATGTATTATATCACCACATAAATAAATATAATATGGTAAAATTATACATTGATTAAAATACAATCACTAATATATATTGTAACTATTCACAGTGCTGCACTTTCTGTAATAGTAACATTTCGTACATAATTTAACAAAAATTGAAACAATATACAAGAGGTAAAACATGAACCAGAACTACAAAATCACAATTCAGTATGACGGAACCCGATATTTCGGATGGGAGCACCAGCCCGACAAGGAGACAATTCAAGGGAAAATCGAAGACGCAATTGTTAAGGTTCTAAACGTTCCTCTTGATTCATTCAAAGTAATCGGAGCCGGCAGAACTGACGCCGGAGTTCACGCCAAGGAAATGACTGCATCTGTAATACTAGACACCACCCTCGCCGAGAATACACTTCGAGACAAGCTAAACGAGAATCTCCCATCCGACATTGCAATACTCTCAGTGAAAGTCGCTTCTGAAAGATTTCACGCTAGATATAACGCTGTCGGAAAAACCTATGATTACACAATTTGCGACGGACCAATCAAACCTATCTTTAATAGAAAGTACGTAACAGTCCTCGACAATCAGCTCGACATCGACGCCATGAAAGAAGCCGCCGAATATCTTATGGGCGAGCACGACTTTAAAGCATTCTGCGGTAACTCTAAATTCAAAAAATCAAGTGTCAGAATTGTGGATAAGATAACTTTAAAACGCCAGGGAAGTTTACTCACGATCTCTTTCCACGGCACAGGTTTCCTCCAGAACATGGTTCGAATCATGGTCGGAACTCTAATCGAAGTCGGATATCACAGGCTAAAACCAACTGATATTCCTGACATCATCGAATCCAGAGATAGAAAAAAGGCAGGACCCACTGCACCAGCAAAAGGTCTCTGCCTCCGAAAGGTCGATTACTAAAATCGACCTTTTATAATGTCTTCATATCCATTTCATGTCCAGCTTCGACCAATGCTTTACACAAAGCATCAAAATCATTATCATTCTCGCTGGTTCTTCTAGTCTTCAATGTAATAACTGGTTCGATAATCTCTACGCCCTGCATAGCTTCTAGCGCTTCGCGCATCTTCTTTCCAGCAACCGGCGCCCACGAACCATTTTCAATGATTCCGATTTTTCTGTTACAAAACTTCTTAATCTTAAGATGATAAAGGAGGTCTTCCATAACCGGAAAAAGCTCTCCGTCATACGTGAGCGAACACAACACAATTCGGTCAAAGCAAAACGCTCCTTCGACAGCACGCGCCATATCATCCCTCGTTAAATCGATAGTCACCACACGCTCTCCAGCTTCCTGAAGCAAATCTCTGAGATACAGTGCAGCTTCCTTCGTATTTCCATGAGCAGAAGCATAGGCAATCATAACACCTTTGCGTTCTGGCTCAAACTTACTCCACTTATCATAGAATCCAATATACTGTTCCAAATCTTCCTTCAGAACAGGACCATGAAGAGGAGCTATATAGTAGATATCATAAGCAGAAGCTTTCTTCAAGATTGCCTGAACGCTCTGACCATATTTTCCTACTATATTAAAGTAATATCTTCTAGCTTCTACAAGCCAACTTATACCATTTCTAGTCGTACCAAAAGTTCCAAATCCATCAGCAGAGAATAAAATCTTCTCAGTACTTTCATACGTCATCATAACTTCTGGCCAATGAACCATCGGAGCGAGCATAAACTTAAGCTTATGAGCTCCTAAATCAAGCTCATCTCCATCTTTCACATCGATAACTCTGTCTGAATAATCAAAATCAACAAACTGAGGCAACATCGCCTTCGCCTTCGTCGACATGACTAGTTTCATATCTGGAAATCTCTCTGCAAGTTCCTCAATTCCACCACTATGATCAGGTTCCAAATGCTGGACAATTAAATAATCAGGTTTTTTCTCTTTCAGAACTGTCCTGATATTCCCCAGCCATTCACCCGTAGCTCTCCTATCGACAGTATCAAAAATCGCAATCTTGTCATCTACAATCACATACGAATTGTAAGTAACCCCAAAATGAAGTTTGTACTGTCCCTCAAATAAATCGAGAGCACCATCATCTACTCCAACATACCTTACGCTCTGTGAAATATCCATTTGATTCTCCCTTCTGCAAAAATCAAACAGTTACATCCGTCCATTGTTTCTGAAGATGGAAATTCTTCCTAAACTCACCTGGTGTCACTCCACGAAGTCTGACAAAGTTTCTATTAAACGTCTTAACCGTATTATACCCTACTGCCACAGCTATATCCACGAGACTGTCACCAGTCTCAAGAAGCATTCTAGACGCCTGATTAATGCGGAGATAATTGAGGAAACTTTCAAAGTTCTTCTCCACAATATAGATAAGCATCTTGTTCATTTCTACTACGCTTACTCTAAACTCTTCAGCAACAAGCGCCGCATGCAAATCTTCCATATAATGATTTCCTATATAGGAAACAATTTCAAACCCCTTCTCGCGTGTATCCGTATCCGGTTCATCGCCCATAATGCTATAAATCTGACGATACTGCTTAGGTGTATATCCTGTTCTCGCCGAGAACGAACGAACCAAATGAGAAGCGTCCGTATATCCCACAAGAAATGCGATATCCGTAAGGGCAAGTTCTGTATAAATAAGCAAATCAGTCGTCTTGGAAATACGCATTTCATTCCCAAGAGCAGAAAGACTCATACCAGTAAGTTCCTGAATATCCTTCTCTATTTCCTCTTCTGTATAATCAAAAACATCCGAAAGATTAGAAATCGTTGGATGCTCAGCGATATGGGAGTAAATATACTGTAATATCTCAGACCTTTTATCATCAACAGCTCTCTCTGTCTGCTTTCCAGATGTAAAGAGATGCTTATTGTAAAGAATCAAAAGCTCCATGAGTTTATTTGTAATCAGAAGTGAACGCAGTTCCAGATTATCTTTCTCTGTAAACAGAGACTCCACTCCAGTTTCATTCTTGATGATTTCGAGACATTCAAAAAACCTCTCTCTCTCACCTTCATGAAGATGAATAAGCGGATACTCTCTAATCGGATCAAAAATCTTTAGAGCTCCACCCGGAGTATTATAACCTGTACGAAGCGATGACATAATGAGGTCTGAATTAAAGACAATCTTTATCATCGTCAACGGCTCCTCTACTTCATCAACCATTGTCGTCGACCATGGCAGAATACAGAAAAAGCAGTTCGGTTTAGCCTGGTATTCAGTTCCATTAATTGTAATTTTCGCTTTTCCCTTTTTCACGAGCCAAAAACGCGCTGTCTGGTGAATAATTGGAATTGTTCTAGAGTCGATAAACTCTACATCATATGTACAAAACTTACGTCTATCGTACGCTGAACATGCCTGTTCCTGTAATTCCTTTACTGACTGCATACTACTTCCCTTCAATTCTGAAATATACTCGTTTATATTATCACAGTTTAATTTTTAACGCAAAGAAAAAGAGACCTAAGGCATAAGCCTTAGGTCTCGATTAGGAAAAGTTATTTTAAAAATTAGAGTGCAATCATACCGATTACAAGAACTGCACCTGTGAATACGAAGAGTATTCCAAGGAGTTTCTTAACCCACTTAACATATGCTGTGTAAGGAACTCTAGCAAGTGCAAGACCACCCATGATGAATCCGCATGTTGGTGTGAAGAGGTTTACGAGACCATTTGCACCAACGATTGTCATGATAGCAGTCTCTGATGACCATCCCATACCCTTTACGATTGGGCAAACGATAGGAGCTGAAAGTCCAGCAAGTCCTGATGAAGATGGTACAAGGAATGAAAGAACAAGGTGAAGGAGATAGTTCATGAATCCGAAGAGACCTGAACCCATTCCTGATTCCTGAAGTCCTTTAACAGCTGTAGATACAAGCCATCCGCCCATTCCTGTTGTGTTCATAACTACTGTTGTAGCACGAGCAAGAGCGATTACAAGGTTAACACCGATCATATCAGCGATACCAGCCTCAATAACTGTAGGAAGCTTTGACTTATCTTCCATACCGATAAGAGCGATGAGAAGACCCATAAGGATGAACCATGTAGCTGCATCTGTGAAGTACCAGTCACCAAGCTGTTCGCCTGTGATGTACTTTGACCACCAGAGGTTGTCATAAATTGCAGGATTAAGGTCACCCCAAGGGATGAAACCAAAGATCATTACAACAAATGCAAAAGCGAAAATCCAAAGGCAAGCTTTCTGCTTTCCTGTAAGTGTTTCGCTAGCTTCACCATTGTTGAATGCTTTTCTGCATTCTTCAAGCTGTTCATGTGTAAAGATAGAACCTTTACCAGCTTTAACTTTCTTTGCGTAGTTTACTACGTAAAGAGTAGCGATAATATATGAGCCAAGCCAAAGAATAACACCCATAAGAAGGATTACTCCCATGTTAGAAGATACTCCTGCGCCCTTAGCTGCATCAACAGCAGCACCAACAGCGAATGGGTTAACTGTAGAACCAAGTACACCTGTACCAGCTCCAAGAAGAACTGTTGCAGCACCTACAAGTGGATCCATACCTGCTGCAAGCATTGTAGAAGCAAGAAGGATGTAGAAACCTACTGTCTCTTCACCCATTCCGTATGTTGTTCCACCGATTGAGAAAAGGAACATCATAATAGGAATAAGAACGATTTCTTTTCCATTAAGCTTCTTTACAAGTACATTGATACCTGTCTCAAGTGCGCCTGTAGCTGTTACCATTGCAAGGAAAGCTCCAAGGCAGAAACAGAAACCAATTACTTCACGAGCATCATAAAAACCATTAATAGGAGCTGTAAAGAATGTATCAAATCCTGCTCCGACTACTTTTGCGCTTTTGCCGTCTGCTCCGACATATCCCTGTCCATTAAGGAATACTGTAATTAATGAAATTACACCGAGGACGAGCAAAAGAATTTCATAGGTGTTCAGTGAACGTCTTTTCTTTGTTTCGTTCATTTTAATATTTCCCCCTCTATTTTATTTGTGGATACGTGTTCCTGTTTTACCTTCAAGAGCATCCTTAGCTTTCTCAAGAGAAGTGATGAGAGCTGTTCCGTTCTCTGTGTTCTCTACGAAAGTCATACATGATTCAATCTTAGGGAGCATTGAACCAGGAGCGAATTCTCCGTCATCAGCGTACTTCTGGCATTCCTCAAGTGTGAGGTCATCAAGGTTCTTCTGATCTGGAGTATTGAAGTGGATAGCAACCTTCTCTACTGCTGTAAGGATAACAAGCATATCAGCGTGAAGTTCTCTAGCGAGAAGTGATGAAGCTCTATCCTTATCGATAACAGCTGCAACACCTGAATATCCGTCATCTTCTTCTACAACAGGGATTCCGCCGCCACCAGTTGAGATAACAACGTTTCCACTTTCAACGAGCTGCTCAATCATAGGTAGCTCAACGATACCCTGTGGAATTGGTGAAGGAACTACACGACGATATCCACGTCCTGCATCTTCAACAAATGTCCAACCCTTATCAGCTGCAATAGCATCAGCCTGTTCTTTAGTATAGAAAGAACCAACTGGCTTTGTAGGATGAGAGAATGCTGCATCGTTTCTATCTACGACTGTCTGAGTTACAACACTTGCAACAGGCTTGTTGATATGACGCTTTTTAAGTTCACGTCCAATAGCCTGCTGAAGATGATAACCGATGTAACCCTGTGTCATCGCACCACATTCCGGGAATGGAATGTAAGGTGTGTTACCACCATTATTAGAAGAGAAGTCCATAGCGAGGTTAACCATACCAACCTGTGGTCCGTTGCCGTGGCCGACAACAACGTCATATCCCTCTTCAACGAGGTCTACGATAGTTCCTGCAGTGTTCTTTACTAAAAGGAGCTGCTCTTCAGGAGAATTGCCAAGGGCGTTTCCACCCAAGGCAATTACAAGTCTCTTAGCCATTTATATTATTTAAGTGTAGCATACATTACGGCCTTGATTGTATGCATTCTGTTTTCAGCTTCATCGAAGCAACGGCTCTGTGGTCCATAGATTACATCATCTGTAACTTCCATAGCTTCAAGACCGAACTTCTGGTAAATATCCTCACCGATAGTTGTCTTTCTATCGTGGAATGAAGGTAAGCAGTGAAGGAAGATAGCTGTTGGCTTAGCCATAGCCATAACTTCTTTGTTTACCTGGTATGGACGAAGGAGCTTAATTCTCTCAGCCCAGATTTCGTCTGGTTCACCCATTGATACCCAGATATCTGTGTAAAGAACGTCAGCATCCTTAGCTGCCTTCTTAACATCATCTGTGAACTCAAGCTTAGCGCCTGTTTCTTTAGCGATTTCCTGGCATCTGTCAACGAGTTCCTTCTTTGGCATAAGATCCTTAGGACCACATGCTACGAAGTGCATACCAAGCTTAGCTGATACAACGAGAAGAGAGTTAGCAACGTTGTTACGTGCATCACCGAAGAATACAAGCTTACGGCCTCTCATGTCGCCGAACTCTTCACGTGCTGTAAGAACATCAGCGAGCATCTGTGTTGGATGGAAGTCATCTGTAAGACCATTCCATACTGGTACTCCTGAGTACTTAGCAAGGTCTTCTACAAGTGACTGATCGAATCCACGGTACTCGATACCATCGAACATTCTACCAAATACGTAAGCTGAATCCTGGATAGATTCCTTCTTACCCATCTGTGATGAACCTGGATCAAGGTATGTAACGCCCATACCAAGGTCACGTCCAGCAACCTCGAATGAACATCTTGTACGTGTTGAAGTCTTTTCGAAAAGAAGAACAATGTTCTTTCCTTCAAGGAAACGATGTGGAATACCGTTTCTCTTCATGTTCTTGAATTCAGCTGAAAGATCAAGAAGATAGTTGATTTCAGCTGGTGTGAAGTCTAAAAGTGTAAGGAAGCTTCTTCCTCTAACATTGACACCCATTTTATTATCTCACTTTCTAAAATAAAACTAAAAATAATACCATTTGCGAAGAAGTGCCCAGCGGGGGCGCCGGGCAAAATCTTCAAGTTAAAAATAATCAAATGTTTAAGCGCATTTGTTATTTATAGAATTAGTCCTCACGAACGAGAGGCATTGACATACAACGTGGGCCTCCTCTTACTCTTGAAAGCTCTGCTGAAGGCATTTCAAGAACGTTGAGTCCCTTCTTACGAAGAAGTTCGTTTGTAACGTCATTTCTCTGGTAAACAACGATTGTACCAGGTGCGATACAAAGTGTGTTTGAACCATCGTTCCACTGCTCACGAGCAGCTGCGATGAGGTCGTCACCACCACATGGGATAAGTTCAACATCATGTCCGATGTATTTAGCAAGAACTTTCTCAAGTGTTGTGTCAAGACGCTGTGTCTTGATTTCTCCAGGTTCATCACCAGGTGTAAGTTCGTATACAACGAGTGGTCCGATGATTGCTGGATGGATTGTGAACTTGTCTTCATCGATCTGTGTGAATACAGTATCGAGGTGCATGAATGCACGGCTTACAGGAATCTGGAATGCAAGTACTGTACGGATCTTGCAATCTGGATCTGCAAAGAGGTTTCTAGCTGCTCTTTCGATAGCATCAGCAGATGTTCTCTGTGAAATACCGATAGCAAGAGTCTCAGCTGTGAGGTTAAGAACGTCACCACCCTCGATGTTTGCAGAATTTTCTCTTCCGTAGTAGTTCTTTACGTATCCTGCGAAATCTTCATGATATTTGAAGATGTAGTCAGAGTAAATTGTCTCACGGCATCTTGTTGGGAATCTCATCTTGTGGATGAATACACCATCGCCAACTGATGCGAATGGGTCTCTCTGGAAGTAGAAGTTTGGCATTGGATCGATGATAAGGTGATCTGGTTCAGATAACATATCTTCGAGAGTAAACTTAGCGTACTTCTCGCCCATTTCTTTAAGTGTAACACCTTCGATTGTCTTGAGTACAAGGTCTTTGCCCTTGAAATTGCTAAGGAGATAATCCTTAAGAACTGCCTGCCACTTCTCTGTGTGGATTCCGGCCTCTACCAACCACTGTGTAATAAATTTGTCTGTAAGTTCAGGATGCTGTTCAAGAACTTCTGCCATAAGATCTTCGATATATGTAACTTCTGTTCCATTGTCACGAAGGATCTTTGCGAATGCGTCATGCTCTTCCTGTGCCACTTTCAGGAAAGGAATGTCGTCGAACAACAGCTCTTCCAGTGTATCTGGAGTAAGGTTCAAAAGTTCTTTTCCAGGTCTGTGGAGAAGGACTCTCTTAAGCGGCTTAATTTCGCTAGTAACATGAATACCTTTCATATTAGCCCCTTTCTGTTTTTCAATCTGTCTATAAGTTTCTTCAAAAGGAAAAATGAAATAAACGCGATATTTAGTGGCTTTATCGCGACTTCATTTTCATACCAAAGGTATAATATAACTTTTACACAAAACAGCAAGGACATTTGTTCGGTTTTTTATTGTAACTAACCAAACAAATGTCCCACAACTTTTAAATATTGTCTAAAATTTTAACAGGAACGTGAATTAAATCTCAACTTCCCTATTCTCTTTGTCAACAATTGCTAAAGTAACAGTCTTAGCATCGAGATATTTCTCCATCAGAGATTTCAATTCTTCGAGCGCTACCTTAAGTTCGTCATGTCTGTCCGGCTCGATACATTCGAGGATTACAACCTCGTTTCTTGTATCATCGTCTACCTCTGTCCTTTGTCCATCTCGCCAATTCCAACAGCGGCAAATAACACCTGTATTGTCATAATAAGCAAGTTCCCCCTCAAGTGGTGGATCCTGTTCATCAGAACCAATAGGGAGGAAATCCTCTCCACCTTTCATAATTCCCAATCTGATATCACCATCAATTTCATCTTTATCTTCACATCCAATTGGGAATGCATGCTTCAATGAAATTGCATTTGTAATATCTACCGAAGGAGCGATACATCCAACAGGTTTCTCATGAAGAACTCTCTTAAGAAGATTCTCCATAGAGCATCTTGCGCCCTTCTTCGTAGGGAATTTCTGATAAGCTTCTCGCCAAGCAGCCACAACCGGGTTCTCCGAAATTGTATCGCTAACGAGAAATCTCTTAGCTTCAACATTTGCATCATCCAGAATCTTCTTTACCTCAGCAGCCTGTGTGCTGTCGAGCTGTTTTGATTCCTGAACGTTGTCGAATGAAACAACACCAATAAGCGCATCTGGAAAAAGTTCCCAGAATTCATTATCTGTCACAAATTTTTTCATAGCCTTACCTCTTTATAAAATTAACCGAAACTAGTTCCTTTTTTATAATAATTGTTTTATAGTACAGATGTCAAAATAAAAGGGGTACTTATATGAATACAAAAGAATTATTCACTTCGCTCCACGAAAACCCTGAGTTTGCGTGCGAAGAGAAGAAAACACTTAAAATCTTAAAAGACTTTTTCAAGAACAACACGGATTGCAAAATTGTTGATCACGACAGCTTTTTCTATGCAATCCATGACGAAGGCAGCGACCACACTGTGGCTGTGCGCGCAGATATCGACGCCATCCACAATTCCAAGGGCGAGGCATTCCACGGATGCGGGCATGACGGCCACTCATCTATGACTGCTGCTCTCGCGAAGGAAATTTCTGGGAAAAAGTTTGGAAAGAATATCATCTTTCTATATCAGCCAGCTGAGGAAACAGGCGAAGGCGCCAAAATTTGCTCTCAGCTTTTTAACGAGCAGAACGTCGACGTAATCCTCGGTCTTCACAATATTCCTGGCTACGAGCTCGGTGAAATACTTATCGGCCGCGAGACCTTCGCGTGCGCCTCTCTCGGTCTCACTCTTAACTTCACGGGTGTTCAGAGCCACGCGGGTTGTCCAGAAGAAGGCATAAACCCAGGTTTCGCCATCAGCAATCTCGTTTCAAAACTCGATGACATCCTAAGTCGCGACTGTTTCGAGAAATATGTAATGGCAACTCTAATCTGCATTTCCGTTGGTGAAGAGAACTTCGGCATCAACGCCGGCGAGGGTAAGCTCTGTCTCACGCTTCGCGCTGAAACTACGAAAGACCTTCTTCTTTTAAAAGACTCTATAATTGAAGAAGCAAACAAATCGATAAAGGATTGCTACACAACCGAAGAATGCGCAAAGGTACGTTTTGAATACGAAACTTGCGACGAGTTCCTCGGAACTGAGAACGACCCTTGCGATTCAGACCGTGTTTATGAAGCTCTGAAAAATAGAAATTTCAACATTTCTTATCTAGATGCACCTATGCGCTGGTCTGAAGATTTTGGAAACTATTCTAAACGTTGCCATTCTTTCTTCTTCGGAATTGGTTCAGGGGTTAAATCTCCCGGTCTACACATGGAGGACTATAGCTTCCCTGAGAAGCTTCTAGATATCGGTCCTAAAATCTGGGAAGAGATTCTTGAATTGTTCTAGTGTAGATATAAAGCTTTTTCCGAAAATAAGCATAAAAAAAAGCAGAAACCCTTACGGATTTCTGCTTTCTTTTTTATTCGTCTGTTTCAGCCTCTACCGACTTTATTACTGTCTCATTTCCGCGAACGAGGTAAGTCTCACCACTTCCGCAATATGGACAAGTCTTTCCATATTTCACTGTCGGATATTCTTTCTCACAAGAAGTGCAGAGTGTGACTGCTTCGCCGACTTCGATATTCATCTTACATTCTTTAAGAATTTCATGACGAACCTTGAAGTAATCCCAGCAGTCTACGAAGTAGTCTGTCATAACGCCAGACACTTCGCCGACTTCAAGTGTAACTGAACCATATTTAGTTATTTTCTCCTCAACTGCAAGTTCCTCGAGGGTCTTTGCGAGATGAGTAACAATTCCTAATTCATGCATCTATCAAAACTCCAAATTACTTGTTTTTGTTCTTGATGATTGCAATCTTTCTCTTAGCAGCGTATGGAAGAACTGCGCCAAGCTTATCTTCTGATCTAAGCATTCTAGAAGCATCAGGGAAATCTCTGTGAAGGTGGATTGCGTCGAATTCACACTTTGTAGTACAGAGACCACATCCAATACATGCATTCTCGTCTACCTTTGTAGCTCCACATCCAAGACATCTCTTAGCCTCTGTCTTAACCTGTTCTTCTGTAAATGGAAGGCGCATATCGTCGAATGTCTTTGTAGGATCACCATCCTTCATTCCTGGAACCTGACGTGATGCATTATCAAAGCTTTCAACCTTGATATCATCCTTGTCGAGTTCTACGAAGTGACGAAGATCACGTGCAACGAACATGTCATTTCCCTTGTGTACGAATCTATTGATAGAATCTTCTGCAATACGTCCAGCACCGATTGCGTCAATAGCGAATCTAGGGCCTGTGAATGCGTCACCACCTACGAAGATGTCTGGTTCAGCAGTCTGGAGAGATACAGGATCAGCCTTAGCTGTCATGTTTCTGTTAAGCTCTACCTTTGTTCCATCGAGGAGGTTACCCCATTCGATAGACTGACCAATGCTGAGAAGTACATTCGTACATGGAATTGTAATTGTATCATTCTCATCGTACTGTGGATTAAATCTTCCGTCAGCGTCCTTTACAGATGTACACTTCTTGAATACTACTCCAGTTACGTGTCCATTCTCTGTAAGGATTTCTTTTGGGCCCCAACCATTCTGGATGTCGATGCCCCATTCGATTGCATCAGCAACTTCGTCTTTAGCAGCAGGCATTTCATCTCTGCTTTCAAGACAAAGCATTGTTACTTTTCCGTCTGTAAGTCTTACAGCAGATCCAGCTACGTCGATAGCTACGTTACCACCACCGATTACAACTACATCACCGCTCATGCTTGTGAGACGCTTGTTGTTTACATCACGGAGGAAATCTACACCTGTTACTACGCCTTCTGCATCTTCGCCAGGAACGCCTGTCTTACGTCCGCCCTGAGCACCGATTGCTACGTAGAATGCCTTGTAGCCTTCTTCTCTAAGTTTCTGGATTGTTGTGTCCTTACCAACTTCTGTGTTGAACTTGAACTCTACGCCCATTTCAACGAGAACGTCGATTTCAGCCTGGATTACATCCTTCTGAAGTCTGTATGATGGGATACCATTAAGCAGCATACCACCTGCACGCTCTTCTTTTTCGAATACAGTTACTGGGTAACCGTTTTCTCTTAAATAGTAAGCAGCTGAGAGACCTGCTGGACCACCACCGATGATAGCGACCTTGAACTCGTCTCCCCACATTCCACCGTCATGCTTCTCGCAAAGTGGAACGTATCTCTTGTCTGCGTTAAGTTCCTGAGCAGCGATGAACTTCTTGATTTCATCGATAGCGATAGGCTGATCGATTGTTCCTCTTGTACATGCATCTTCGCAACGTCTGTTACAGATAGCACCACAAACTGCTGGGAATGGGTTATCTTGCTTGATGAGCTTAAGAGCGTCAAGGTATCTTCCCTCTGCAGCCATCTTTACGTAACCCTGAACTGAAAGGTGAGCAGGACATGCTGTCTTACATGGAGCTGTACCTGTCTCATAACAGTTAATCTTGTTATCTTCTCTGTAGTTTACATTCCACTTCTCTGGACCCCAAGCTGTTTCATCAGGAAGAAGTGAAACTGGATACTGAACTTTTGAACCATCAGCTTTGCAAAGCTTCTGTCCGAGTTTAGCAGCGCCTGCAGGACAAACTTCTACACACTTACCACAAGCTACACACTTCTCTGGTTCAACCTTTGCTCTGTAAGCAGAACGTGAAAGGTTTGGTGTGTTATAAAGCTGTGATGTTCTAAGAGCGTTACATACGCCAGGAGCACAGTTACAGATAGCTACAATCTTCTCTTCGCCATCGATATTTGTAGTCTGGTGAACATAACCATGTCTTTCAGCTCTTTCGATTACCTCAAGAACTTCTTCCTTAGTGATATAGCGTCCCATGCCTCTATTTACACAGTATTCAGCCATATCTCCAAGTCCGATACAGTATTCTCCTTCGATTTCTCCAGAACCTTCACCACGCATCCTCTGCTGGATACGACATGTACACTGACCTACAGAGTACTTTCCATCATATTTATCAAGCCAATGTGAGATATGCTCAACACTTACTGAGTTATTCTCAGCCTCGATGGCTTTTTCAACAGGAATAACGTGCATTCCGACACCAGCACCACCGAGTGGAAGTAACTCTGTAAGTCCTTCAAGTGGCATCTGTGTCATAAGGTTAAAGAAAGTAGCGAGCTCTGGATGCTCCTCTGTAAGAACAGGGTTCATCATCATGAACTCAGCGATACCAGGAACGAAGATAGGTACATCGTACATCATGTGTCCATCTTCACTCTCTCTGTTTGACTCCAAGCAGCCAATCCAGCAAAGATGCTTAACCATCTTCTCTGTGTCTTCGATTGACATGTTGTTCATCTTTGAAAGAGCTTCAATGTCAAAGTTCTTTCTTACTTTTTTGAAGCTAAGAAGGAACTTTGCTTCTTCCTTTGTAAGTACTGCATCGAGTGCCCAATATTCAGGATCCTGTGGAGTCATCTTTCCAGGAAGCTTCTTTGGAATACGATCAGTAATCATAGCTCCAAGTTTCTTGATAAGTTTGTCTTTTTCCTTATCAGGTGCGACGAAGTTAGGATTTGGTACATAATCTCTAGCGTTCGTCATTCTTCTGTCTTCTTTTTTAATCTTTGTGGCCATTTCAACAATACCCCTCTTAAAAAAATTGTTAATTTTGGTCTATAAACAAATCCCAGTCGAAGATATCTTCGCCTTCGGATTTATTATCATTATTTAATTCTAATCTCTGCTCTGTTTCCCTTTGCACTGCGTCTATTATTCCAGATCTTTCCAAGCCCGCAATCAAAAGACCTAAAAACACTATGGAAAAAACAATACCGACAACACCGGACCAGACTCCTGCAACTGCAGCATAAGATTTCTTATTACACATCTTTGCTTTTCTAATCTGAGAAGTCCCAAAGATGATAGCCAGAATTCCGACTATTACATTAACGATATTAAATACAAAGAAAATCACACTTGTAATTCCAAATACCAGACTTAGAACACCAAAAGTATTTGTGTACATTATCTGTGAGACTGAATCTGTATAATTTGATGCGGCCGCATAACGGCTCGAAGCGTAATCCGAGCCATTATTCCCACCTTTGCCGCCTACATTATACCCTAACTCTATAGGGTTCTGTCCATAGTTATCCTGTTCTCTATCATCTATATTATGATTATCCATCACTTACTCCGTTTTACACGTGCATTTCGAGATTAGTTTTTTGCATTTTTACTCAACTGTAACTGACTTAGCAAGGTTACGTGGCTGATCTGGATTTACATCCTTCTCAACTGATGTGTAGTATGCAAGAATCTGAAGAATAACTGCAGATTCAAATACAGAAAGTTCATCTCTAATAGCAGGAAGTGGAATATGTACATCA
>DAISYI010000001.1:21581-23760 GCA_036825385.1 Lachnospiraceae bacterium
AACTGTAGGATCTGTGATTTCCTCATCCTTGCTGAGAAGAAGTACGAAAGCTCCACGAGCTTTTACTTCTCTAATATTTGAAATAACTTTCTTATATACATGTTCCTGTGTAGCAATTGCGATTACAGGTACACCTTCGCTGATAAGAGCGATAGTTCCATGCTTAAGCTCACCAGCAGCGTATGCTTCAGCATGAATATATGAAATTTCCTTAAGCTTAAGCGCACCTTCCATAGAAAGTGTGTAGTCGAGTCCACGTCCGATAAAGAATGCATCATGTGCGTTTGCCATTCTAGCAGCGTAAGCACGGATGATATCTTCCATCTCGAGAACAGACTTAATTACTTCAGGAACCTTCTTCAAATCTGTGATGAAGTTCTCGATCTCGCCTTTTTCGTTGAGACCATTTACCACACCGAGTCTAGCACCTACGAGGTACATAGCAGCAACCTGGACTGTGTAAGCTTTTGTAGAAGCAACAGCGATTTCAGGGCCGGCGTGTGTGTAAAGAACATACTTACTCTCACGAGCAATTGTAGATCCCTTTACGTTTACGATAGCAAGTGTTCTATCTGTCTTTGTCTTCGCAAGACGAAGAGCTTCAAGAGTATCAATTGTCTCACCAGACTGTGAAATTACGATTACGAGAGTCTTGTCTGTGATAGTTGGGCGCTCATATCTGAACTCAGATGCGATAGCCACATTTACAGGAAGACCAATCTTGTTCTGGATAAGTGTACGTCCTACGTTTCCAGCATACATAGCTGTTCCGCAAGCGATAACTGTTACATCAGTAACTCCTTCGAAGAGTGAATCATCGATTCCATCATCTGAGAAATCAGGAAGGTTATCCTTGATTCTAAAGTTTACTGTATTTGCGAAAGCTGTAGGCTGCTCATGAATTTCCTTAATCATGTAGTGTGGATATCCATTTTTTTCAGCTGTAGAAACATCCCAATCAACCGTAAGATATTCTGGCTCTACAGGATTTCCATCCATATCCTGAATATCAATTCCGTCTACTGTGAGGCGAGCGATATTGTACTCAGGAAGTACGAAATATCTATTTGTGAACTCGATGAACGCTGTAAGGTCAGATGCAACGAATGCACCATGTTCCTTTGTATATGTTGCAACCATTGGGCTTACGTTTCTAACGATGTAGATTTCGCCAGGATGGTTTTTGAACATAATACAGAATCCAAATGCACCTTCGATATCGTCGAGTGCCTTTTTGATTGCATCGATTGGATCTCCGTTATAGTTTGCATCAAATACTGCTGCCGCAACCTCAGTATCTGTATCTGAACGAAGCTTGCCCATGATGAGCATTTGCGTTTGTTACTCCACCATGTGTTGCCCATCTTGTATGTCCAATTCCGCATGTAGAAATGTTCTCATCATCAACGATTGCACGAAGGTCAGAAACCTTACCTGCAGTCTTTCTTACAGAAATGTGTCCGCTGTTCTCCTTGAAGAAAGCAATTCCTGCACTGTCATATCCTCTGTACTCAAGTCTCTGAAGACCATCGAGAAGGATATCCTGCGCTGCGCGCTTACCTGTGTATCCAATAATTCCACACATGTTTTTATCTCCTTTAACCTACATATATACATCTACAGGAAAAAGCATCTCACCCCTGATCTACTTTTTCCCGAAATCAGTATTCTAATTAAAACCTACAATCTTCTGTGAGATGTGGTAGAGGCCTCTGTAAATTGCGCGGCCTGTTTTTCCCGGAAGATTTGATGCCATACCGAGAAGTCCCAGTCTCATGTGCCAGAAAGTCTTAGGACATTTCTTGTGAGCATATGCCCACATCTGCTTAACCTTTCTAATGTTCTCCTTGTCCTTTGAGACATAACCGATAGATGAGCTAACAGTTGTAATCATCTCAAGGAAAGAAAGCATGTATTTACGAAGATATGGTTCATCAATTGACCACACATCGTAAGCATCGATAAGAAGCTTGTTTACACGAAGCTGCTGATCGATTCTCTTTATCATAATCTGTTCGTTTACCGACTGTCCTTCACGACCGATGTAATAACGATAGAAATCTACGTTTAAGTAGTAAATAGTCTTTACGTAAGGAAGTGGATTGTAAACGAAGAGGTTATCCACGTAGAATGTATGCTTTGGAAGCACGAGTCCACATTCTCTGAGCATTTCTGTTCT
>DAISYI010000001.1:23789-48833 GCA_036825385.1 Lachnospiraceae bacterium
ATATGTTACTGAGTGCATGAGGATAGTAAATCCTTTGATGACTCTCTTCATATCTTTCCAACCGATGATTCTATCTGTTGGGAACATAAGTGTGTAGAACATAGTTCTTCTGTGGTTCTCATGAACCTTCTCGTAAACATAGTTTGTAAGAAGCATGTCTACTGGTGTTCCATCGCTTACAAGCTTCTTAAGTGTAGCGATGACTTTCATATATGCATCGTAGTCAACCCAGTCATCTGAATCCACTACTTTATAGTACATACCTGTCGCATTTCTAAGTCCGGCATTTACTGCTTCGCCATGTCCACCATTCTCCTGATGAATAGCTCGACAGATTCCTGGATACTTAGCTTCATACTCATCAGCAATCTTTGCTGTACCGTCTGTAGAACCGTCATCTACGATGAGGATTTCTACATCGTCTCCACCTGGGAGTAGTGATTCGATGCACTTACTCATATATTCTTCTGAGTTATAGCAAGGAATCGCAAATGTAATTAACTTCATTTTAAGTCAATTCATCCTTTCTGTCATAACTGCATAGTAATAGCAATCTACATAATCTTCAAAATTATATACCATTTATAGGAAAAAATAAAGCACTCTACATTTCTGTTTAAGAGCATGAAAAAAGAGCTGCGAATTTGTGGTTCACAGCTCTTGAATTATATCTAGTTTAGAGTGCTATGCTTTTTCCTCTATGCCTCTAATAGTTTCTCTACTGTCGCGAGTTTCACGCAGATTACAAATATCTTCATCGCCTCATTTAGCTCCGAAAGGGTCGGATATGACGGTGCGATTCGGATGTACGAATCTGATTCATCGCGATGATATGGGAACGGTGCGCCTGCGCCTGTAAGTGTCACGCCGCAGTCTTTACAAAGTGCGATTACTCGTGTCGCGCAACCATCGAGAGTCTTATAAGTTATGAAATAGCCGCCCAAAGGATGTGTCCAGCTTCCGCAGTCTCTGCCTTCGAGCTCAGTGCTGAGCGACTGAAGTACGCACTCAAACTTCGGACGAAGAATTTCGGCATGCTTCATCATGTGCGCATTTATCGCGTCCATATCTCTGAAAAAGCGTACGTGTCTCATCTGGTTTACTTTGTCGAAACCGATGGTCTGAATTTTCATCGTGTCGAGGATTTCTTTCTTGTTTGCTGGGGATGACGCGATTCCGGAGATACCTCCGCCAGCGAAAGTAATCTTCGAAGTCGACATAAACTCGAATACCAAGTCAGGGTTTCCTGCTTCTTCACAAAGTGCGATGATATCAGGAATCTGAGCCTGCTCTGATGGTGATTCGTAGAGGTGGTGCACTGCATAAGCATTGTCCCAGAAGATTCTGAAGTCCTTTGCCTTTGGTTTAAGCTTCGCAAAACGACGGACCACTGCGTCTGAATATACTACTCCTTCTGGATTTGAATATTTCGGAACACACCAGATTCCTTTTACAGATTCGTCCTTCACATATTTTTCTACGAGATCCATATCTGGTCCGTCTTCTTTCATCGGGATATTTATCATCTCGAAGCCGAAGTGCTCTGTGATAGCGAAGTGTCTGTCATATCCAGGTACAGGACAAAGCCATTTCTTCTTCTCGAGAGTCGCCCATGGTTTCTCACCCGCATAGCCAGTCGACATACCCCTCGCAACCTGATCAAACATGAGGTTAAGTGAAGAGTTACCTGCTACGATGACATCTTTTGCATTGCAACCAACCATCGAAGCGAGCATGTCTTTTGCGCGTTTCAAACCGTCGAGGCAACCATAGTTTCTGATATCGAAACCGGAATCGAAGTCGATGTAATGTATCGCATCCAAATCACTCAAGATGTCCATAGACAAATCGAGCTGTTCTGGCGCCGGCTTTCCTCTAGCCATATTAAGAGAGAGTCCACGCTTCTGATAATCTGCGTAGGCTCTCTCTAAACTTTCTTTCTCCTGAAGGAGTTCTTCTTTTGTTAATCCAGTGTAAGCTTTCATTCTTTTTCCCCTTTCCAGCAATCGCAAAATGTTTGCCATGAATTAGTTTACGATTCTGGATAGGAAAAAGCAAGTTATCGAGCTACAAGTGTATCACGAGACGAATCGAAGTCTACCGTAATCTTCTGGCCTGGTGAAACATTTCCTTCGAGGATTACTCGAGCGACAAGTGTTTCAACCGACTTCTCGAGGAATCTCTTCAGCGGACGTGCACCAAATGCCGGGTCGTAACCCCTCTTCACCACGAAGTCGAGCGCTTCATTTGTGAGTTCAACCGAAAGTTCCTTGTCTGCAAGTCTACGATTGAGATCAGCAAGCTGAAGGTCGACGATATGAGTGATATTGTCCTTCGACAGAGGTTTGAACATGATTGTCTCGTCGAGACGGTTCAAAAACTCTGGTCTAAAGGAAGCACGAAGTGTCATCTGTACTGCGTTCTTAGCCTCATCCGTGATTTCTCCATTATCATCAATGCCGGTAAGTAGGCTATCTGAGCCAAGGTTTGACGTCAGAATGATAATCGTGTTTTTGAAGTCAACCGTTCGGCCCTGAGAATCTGTGATACGTCCGTCATCGAGCACCTGAAGGAGCACGTTCCAAACATCAGGATGCGCTTTCTCGACTTCATCGAACAGAACTACTGAATATGGTTTACGTCGAACTGCTTCAGTAAGCTGGCCGCCTTCGTCATATCCGACATATCCTGGAGGAGCTCCGATTAATCGTGACACTGAGTATTTCTCCATGTACTCGGACATATCAATTCGAACCATGTTCGCTTCATTATCGAAAAGTGTAGCTGCAAGAGTTTTTGCGAGTTCTGTCTTTCCGACACCTGTAGGTCCGAGGAAAAGGAACGAGCCAATTGGCTTCGATGGATCCTTAATTCCGGCGCGTGAACGAATGATTGATTCTGTAACAAGCTTCACTGCTTCGTCCTGTCCAACTACTCTCTTGTGGAGTTCTGTATCTAAGTGAAGGACTTTATTTCTTTCTGTTTCATTCAGTTTTGAAACAGGAATACCAGTCCATCTAGATACGATTTCTGCGATTTCTTCTTCTGTCACATTCTCGTGAACGAGCGAAAGATCTTTGCCATCGAGTTCTTTCTCTGCTTCAGCCAGCTGCTTCTCGAGATTTGGGAGTGTTCCGTACTGAAGCTCGGCAGCTTTATTTAGGTCATATTCCTGCTGTGCTTTTGCGATATCTTTCTTTACATTCTCAATCTGCTCACGAAGTTCTGAAACACCTGAGATGGATTTCTTCTCATTCTCCCATTTTGCTTTCATGTTATTAAGCTTGTCTTTGTATTCAGCAAGTTCTTTCTGAAGCTCTGCGAGACGATCTTTTGAAAGGTTGTCTGTCTCCTTTTTAAGAGCCGCTTCTTCGATTGAAAGCTGCATAACTCGACGGTTTAGTTCGTCTACTTCTTCTGGCATCGAGTCCATCTCAGTCTTTATGGATGCACATGCTTCATCAACCAGGTCTATGGCCTTGTCTGGAAGGAATCGATCCGAGATGTATCTGTCAGAAAGTGTTGCTGCTGCTACCAGGGCAGAGTCAGAGATTTTTACTGAATGAAAGACTTCATATCTTTCTTTCAGACCTCGAAGAATCGAGATTGTGTCCTCAACTGTAGGTTCATCAATCATTACAGGCTGGAATCGACGAGCGAGGGCTGAATCCTTCTCAATATTCTCTCTGTACTCATTCAGCGTAGTTGCGCCAATACAGTGGAGCTCACCTCTGGCAAGCATAGGCTTAAGCATGTTACCAGCATCGAGCGAGCCTTCTGTCTTTCCTGCTCCAACGATGGTGTGAAGTTCATCGATGAAGAGGATGATTTCGCCATTTGAATTCTTCACTTCATTGAGAACTGCTTTCAGTCTTTCTTCAAACTCACCTCTATACTTTGCACCTGCGACGAGCGAACCCATCTCAAGGGAAAAAATCTTCTTGTTTTTAAGATTGTCTGGAACGTCTCCATTTACGATTCGCTGAGCAAGTCCTTCAACTGCTGCTGTTTTTCCTGTTCCTGGTTCGCCGATGATAACTGGGTTATTCTTCGTCTTTCGAGAAAGGATACGGATTATGTTTCTGATTTCCGAATCACGTCCGATTACTGGATCAAGCTTACCATCTCTAGCTCTTTCTACCATGTCGAAGCCATACTTCTCAAGTGTGTCATATGTGTCCTCTGGATTATCGGATGTAACTCTCTGATTTCCTCTGACTTCTGAAAGTGCTGCAAGGAATCTATCCCTTGTGAGTCCAAATTCTTTGAACTTGTTTTTAATTGATTTGCTTGGTTTATGAATGAGCGCAAGGAAGAGATGCTCTACTGAAACATACTCATCATTCATAGCACGAGCTTCGTTCTCTGCAAAGTTTAGAGCATCGTTTAGATCACGGCTCATATATACTTCACCGCCACTTACTTTTGTAAGTCCACGAACCATTCCTTCGATGTCGTTTCTGAAGTAGGTTAAGCCAATCCCCATCTTCTCAATCAGCTTCGGGATAAGCCCATCTTCCTGTTTTATGAGAGCAAGTAATAGATGTTCCTGCACAAGCTCCTGATTACCATGTTCTGAAGCAATTGATGAAACATCATTTATCGCTTCAATAGATTTCTGCGTAAATTTCTGGATATTCATATGGACCTCCTTCTATTTCCTGCGGGTGTGAGCGAAGAACCGTTTGGGTAATCTTTCTTGTTTCATAATGTACCATCAGGCGGCTCCTCATCAATCGCTCGCACCCGCCTGTTTTCTTCTTTTATAGTATGTATATCACCTTTTGTTAGCACTGTCAAGTGGTGAGTGCTAATTTTGTTTTTAATGGGCTGTTCCTGGCTGATTTCTCACTTAGCGCCTCCTTTACCTCCACAAGTGAGAAAAAATCGAGGTCAAAAATTTCCACCTTCCTCTGTTTTCTCACTTACAAGCTCACATCCTTTCTCTTGTGAGAAATTTAGACAGAAAAAAGCAAGTTAAATGGACTTACATCCAAATAACTCGCTTATTTTTCTCACTTGGAGCAATGCAAAAGCGGATAAGTGAGAAAAGCGACAAACTGCCCGATCCCACAACTTGCTTTTTTGCACACTAGAGAAGACAAAAGATGAGATAAGTGAGAAATAAGCAAGATATGCTCCGCAGAAACCTAAAAAGAACAGGGCATAAAGCCCTGTTCTTTTTTACACCAATCCAAATGTGATGTACTCATGTCGAACAGCATATTACTGCTCTGTATTGTCAGTAGTTATTTCATCAGAATTAGTTACTTTTTTTCTTTTTAATAAAGCAATCACAGCTAACACTGCATTTACTAAACACCAACTTGACCATACCACTAAATCTGAGTAACTACCATAGTTAGCATATCCAACCAAAGCCGCAAGCCCAAATAAAATTATTAAAACAATGCTTCCAGCTTTTCCTTCTGCTTTTCGTGTTGCAATCGATACTATTCCACCTGCCAACATAAAAATAGCAACTAAAAATCCTGCCGAACCAGAAACCTCACCGTTTTCTGATATAGCATTAACTGCACCAACTGCACATGACTGCAAAAGCACAATCAAACACAAAACAATTGACAAAATACCAGCCACAAGTCTCCAAACCTTCATAACTTACCTCTCTTTTCTAGCAATTACTTAATATCAATCTTTACTTTTTCATCAGACCAAAAATCTGCATCATACTCCAACTGAATATGTTCCGAATTTGCAGGAACCTTATATAAGACTTTAAACGTTACATTTCTCCCTGGAGAAACTGAACCTACAACAAAGTCTCCGCATACTTCAGAGATATACTCGTTTTCACATTTTGTATTATCTGCGTAACATTCAAAATCAGATGTGGAAACATACAAATCCCCTTTATCACCAATATTCTCAACTGTAAATTCCACAAGCATATACACCATACCGTCTTTTAATTCATACAAATCATACGGATCATCAAATTTGTAATCTACTGTTGCACTATTAACCGTAAACTTAACCTTTTTATCTTGATAAGTCCCGCCTACTTTTACAGTTGCTTCTTTTTCATCTTTTTTACCGCTCTCTGTTCCGGATGCATTTGAATTATCGATTTTACCTTTTTGACCACTTTCTGTGCTACACCCTGTAATAAAGGAAAAACAAAAAACACAAACCATAAATAATGCAGCTAACCTCTTTACTCCAAATGCTTTCTTACCCTTTATTTTCATTATTTATCCCTCCATCATTAAAGATAATTTAAAACCTCTCTCATTATAGTCAATATATTGGGCATAGTCAATGAATTGAAAATGTTAATGTTTTAATAAGAGGTGACAAACAATAAATGATTACATACAAGCCATTTTATGAAACCCTATTAAAACAGGGCAAAACCGAATACGAATTAATATACAAGCATGGTCTATCTTCTAACACAATACATAGAATGAAACACGGAAAGCCAATTACTACATCTACACTAGATTCATTGTGCTTTATTCTAGATTGTAACGTTTCAGATATCATCGAATATATAAAAGACGAATAAGAAGACCTCACATCGAAATAACGATGTGAGGTCTTCTTGATTATAATTTCATCTATATATTGCAAAATAAATTTGCAGTCCAGAGAAAATATTAATCCTCCAGCAAATCATGCTCCTCAAAGTGTGCTTTACCCGATTTAATATCTTTTACTATTCCTTCTAGATACTCAGTATTCTTTTTTGAATTAAACAAATCATTGACTATTTCTCTTTCATTATTTAACTCAGAATCAAGTTTCATTCCTAAATCCTCTACTTTTCCCATAATACAACTCCTTTCTTTTTTTACCTATAATAGCATCATTCTTTTATTTTGCCAAAAATTGGTCTCCGTTCTCGCACTTCGCACCTGGTAGACCATTTTTTAGCTTTCGTTTTCACCCACAAAATAAAAAAATGGTCTACCGACTTGCTTTTTGTGTAATATAGACCAATTTTAAGCTAGATATGCTCCGCATAAATTTAAATCTGGTACTTATTTCACTAGAAAATTGGTCTCCATGCTTGCACTAATCACCTAGGGGACCAATATTCTAGTTTTCGATTTAAACGCAAAGTCAAAAAGTGGTCCACTGGCTTATCCCAAAGCCAAAATGGACCACTCCAGCATTACACTTTTATATAAAAACAACTTTATCACTTCTCCTCCACAACCTGGAAGACATAAAATTTCAAATAATACGAATTCTCACTACCATCGATGAGAATAGGATGATCTGGTGCCTGTGTTGAGAAAGACACCTGGCGGATACGCTTGTGAGCACCGCGGGCTGCCTCACGCATCATCTTCTCAAAGAGAGGCTGAGTCATGAAATGCGAACAGGAACAAGTCGCGAGGTAACCGCCCTCTCGAACCAGCTTAAGTCCACGAATATTGATTTCACGGTAACCTGTTATCGCCTTCTTCGTTGCCTCACGAGACTTCGTAAATGCAGGTGGATCGAGAACAACAACATCATACTTCTCGCCAGCCTCAATCAAGCGTGGAAGCTCATCGAATACATCTACTTCCTTAAACTTAACTCTGTCGCTAAGACCATTCACCTCAGCATTCGCAGTTGCCTCAGCAACCGCCAATCCCGAAATATCGAGTCCAGTAACACTCTCCGCTCCAGCAAGTCCCATATTGAGAGCAAACGTACCCATATGAGTAAAGCAATCAAGTGCCTTCGTAGGAAGTCCCTGAGCCTTCATATTTCGGATAAGTTCCTGCATATACATACGGTTTCTCTTCTGATCGAGGAAGAAACCAGTCTTCTGTCCATTCTCTACATCGACTGTATACTTCACGCCATTTTCCACTACAGAAACCAGTGTATTCATTTCACGATTATCGCGAGTCCAATACCAGCCCTTCGTCTTCGCCATGCCTTCTTTCTTTCGAACAGCAGCATCCGAACGCTCGAAGATACCATTTATGATGACACCGTCTTTCTCCATAGCATCGACTAGACCCATGAGAACGATATCCTTGATTCTATCCATTCCGAGCGATAAACACTCAAAGACAAGAATGTCCTCATATCTATCGACAGTCAATCCCGGAAGGAAATCCGCCTCACCAAACACAACTCTACAGCAAGAAGATGTGTCGATAACCGCCTTCCTATATTCCCAAGCTGCTGCCGCACGCTCGCGAAGGAACTCCTCGTCGATTTCGTCCTTTCTATATCTAGAAAGCATACGCACTCGAATCTTTGATTCATAGTTTATGAATCCATAGCCGAGAAAGTATCCATCGAAATCCTCTACTCGAATAATAGCCCCATTTTCAAATGAGCCTGTAACCGAGTCAATTTCATTATCATAAATCCAAGCGCCGCCAGACTTCAAATATCTGCCTTCGCCCTTCTTAAGTTTTACAATTCCATCTGTAACCAAATTACTCATCTCTTCATCCGTTTCTTATTCTCGTACATTCTAGAATCAGCAATTCTAAATGCATCTCGAATACCTTTTACACCTGCTTCATCAGAATAGCAATAACCCGATGCAGCACTCATATTCCATTCCGGATGCTTCGAATTCACTTCACCAATTTCCTTGGCAAGTGCATCCAACTTCGCCTCAACATACGAGAACTCAAGGCATCGCGCATTCGTAAGAACAGCCACAAACTCATCGCCACCTGTTCTACCGATATAACCAGCACCATCAAGCGCTGTCTTAAGCGCATGGGAAAAAGCTCTAATATAATCATCGCCTATCTCATGTCCTTCTGAGTCATTGACCATCTTTAAGTTATTCAAGTCAAACTCAATCAGGCAGTAAGACGTTCCCTTTTCATCAATCTTGTCATAAAACTCTTCCGTAGCTCTTCTGTTTCCGATATGAGTAAGCTCATCCATATAAGCAAACTCTTCAACCATTCTCACCCTCGCAATATTGTAAAGAACATAAACTACATCAGAAAGATAGTCCACGAGAAGAGAAACCGTAAACACGAACGCAGCCAGAAACAGGAAATTATTGAACGGTCCAACTCCTGCTGAATGGAAATACTTTTCGTAATTGAATCTAACTACCTCTTCAACTGCAAAGAAAGCCAGGACAAGCATACCAAATAAAAGCCAGTTGCTTTTTCCCTCACGCCTCTTCCAATCGAGATAGTACACCGTTATGCCATAAAGAACTACAGTCAAATCAATAATATGATTAAATGTCAAAAGTGCTGGCGCGTGGAAACGGTTTGTGCACTGTCCCATAAAAAGAACAACCCAGAATACTACCTGTGCAAATATAATCACACCAGTACAGAATCTTCGAATCTTCTTGTTTCCGTATTTAACTTCTTCAAAGATATATCCGATGAAGCATACCGGAATCAGATACAAAGTATGGAACTCAAGATATGCTCGAATCAGCTTATTCGGCGTAAAAAGCATAAGTATATCTGTGGCACACATTGAATAGATGCCAGAGAAAAACGCAAATGCACCGAGCCACATCAGCTTCCAGAGTCCGACTTTTCGATTTTTATTAAAAATAAGTCCAACCGCGAACAGAATTGCAATCGAACCAAACACTGTCAAAAACAGTGAAATGATTATTTCCCAACCATTCTCTGAAATAAAATTTGGAACAAATCTTCCAGCCTCCTGAATCTCAGGAACTGTAAACGAAGTAAACGCATTGTTCTCCGAAACAAAATACTTTATCGTGAGAAATCTATTTCCCACCATTGTAGATAACGGTATTGTGTGATATCCATAACCTACAACCTTCTTCTGTCGATATCTATCAACACCATAACGGTAAATTGAATTCCCATCCAACTGGACGTCGACCGCAGAATGCATCGTGTACAAGACTAGCGTCGGCTGCTTTTTCGAAACGTGCGGCATCTTCCTCGCAATTACGATTTCGTCTCCCTTATTCGCACTTTTAAATTCAAAACTCGTCAGATCGACGTCTTCATACATCTTTCCATTTATATAAACAGTCCATCCATCGGACAAATACTGCTTCCCACTCTTGTAATCATGCTTATAAAACCAGTTAATTATGCAGACCATCAGGATTACAAAGATAGAGCCAATCACAGCAATAAACAGCATCGAAGATCTTTTTTCTTTTTCAGTTAGCAATTCATGCATATATCCCTACTTATCACAACCTACCTAAGTTATCTATAGTCCTTAGATCTTTCTAACAACTCCGCAACAAGTTCATCGAGCCCTTCTCCAGTCTTCGCTGAAACTGGGAAGATAGAGGCGTTCGGATTTCTCTTCTCTATGTAAGAAATAGCTTTCTCCATATCGAAGTCGAATGCTTCCATCGCATCAATCTTATTTATAATAACCACATCACAAGTCTCAAACATGAGTGGATACTTAAGTGGTTTGTCATGTCCTTCTGTAATTGAAAGAATGCACATATTGAGTGCAGAACCTGAATCAAACTCAGCTGGGCACACGAGATTTCCTACGTTCTCGAGGATGACAATATCATAATCCTCTGAAGGGAGCTCTCTAAGTCCCTGACGAGACATATCCGCGTCGAGATGGCACATTCCAGCTGTGTGAAGCTGAATTGCTCGCACACCGAGTCCCTCAATAGTCTTCGCATCGACATCTGAATCGATATCCGCTTCCATAACTGCTGCCTTAACATCAGCTGGAAGTCTCTTAAGAATGCTACAAACAGTTGTAGTCTTTCCTGAACCTGGTGAAGACATAAGGTTAATATAGTAAGTTCCCTGCTCCTTCATCTCCTTGCGAAGCTTGTCGGCTTCGATAGAATTGTCGAGCTGAACCTTTTTCTTCAAATCGATAATCTTAACTTCTGACATTACTTACGTTCCTCAATTCTTTCCGAAATCCAATCAGCGAGCGCATCTACGCCGTCGCCCTTCTTTGCAGAGATGAAGAACACCTCTGATTCTGGATTCAGACGATGAACTCTTTCCTTCAGCGCTTCGTCGTCGAATGGGAAAAAGCTCTTCGTGTCAATCTTGTTAATAATACAAGCCTGTGTAACCGTAAACATAAGCGGATACTTAAGTGGCTTGTCGTCTCCTTCTGGCACAGAAAGAATAGCTACATTCAAGTCTGCTCCAATGTCGTTCTCTGCAGGACATACGAGGTTTCCGATGTTCTCCACAAAGATGAGATCGAGTCCCTCGGTATCAAAGCTCTTAAGCGTCGCATAAGTCATATCCGCGTCCATCGCACACTCACCGCCCGTATGAACCTGAATTGTTGATACGCCGGCTTTTTCCATAGTCTCAGCGTCGACTTCTGCCTCGATGTCGGCCTCCATAACACCAATCTTGTATCTGTCCTTTAATCTATCGATAAGAGCGAGAAGTGTTGTAGTCTTTCCAGCCCCTGGTGATGCCATAATATTTATGAGGAACGTACCCTGTTCCTTCATCTCATTTCTAATAGTTGATGCAATTCTGTCGTTGGCTGCATTTACATCAACATTAAGGTTTAAAACTTTAAAATTACCCATGGAAATCCCTTTCATTATTTTTTCCTATGAAAGTATACTAAAATAAGGTAATCTTTACAAATGGGAATGATAATTTTATTATTAATTCATGTGAATTTTTTTGTGGGAAAGGACAGATTATGAAAAACGAAATTCTCGAGCGTTTCACACGCTATATTAAAGTATGGACAACATCAGAAGATGAAGTCGAGAACATCCCTAGTACAAACCGCCAGTTTGACCTCGCGAGCATTCTCGAGGAGGAGCTTAAGGCTATTGGTTGTGAGCATGTAAAGGTTAGCCCTAACTGCTACGTTACAGCTACTATTCCTGCATCAGAAGGATTTGAAGGAAAGAAGACTGTCGGTTTCATTGCGCACTTAGACACTGCGCCTGACTACAGTGGTCAGAATGTAAAACCTATTATCCATGAGAATTACGACGGAAATGATGTCGTACTCGGCGATTCAGGTAAAGTAATCAAGGTTTCTGATTTCCCAGACCTTGTCAACCTCAAAGGACGTACACTCATCACTGCTGACGGTACTACACTTCTCGGCGCTGATGACAAGGCTGGTATCACCGCAATCATGACTACAGTTAACTACTTCATGAACCATCCAGAAGAGAAGCACGGCGAGATTCACATCTGCTTCACACCTGATGAAGAAGTAGGACGTGGTCCAGATAAGTTTGATGTAAAAGCATTCAATGCTGACTATGCATATACAGTTGATGGTGATGATGAATCAGAAGTAGCTTACGAGAACTTCAATGCTGCCACAGCTATCATCAATATCGATGGTGTAAATGTTCACCCAGGTGAAGCTAAAGGTATCATGGTAAACGCAGCTTACCTCGCAACAGAGTTTGCTCAGGAAATCCCTAAGAACGAGATTCCTGCAAAGACTGAAGGACGCGAAGGTTTCTATCACCTCATTGAAATGAGTGGTGACGTAGCACACGCTACACTCGCTTACATACTTCGTGATCATGATATGGTACTCTTCGAGAAGAGAAAGAAGACTATGCATGCTATCACAGAACAGATTGCAGCCAAGTATCCAACAGCAAAGATTACTTGCGAAATCAAAGACTCATATGAGAACATGATTAGTGTTATGAACAAGCACAAAGATGTAATCAAGCTTGCTGAAGATGCTATCAAATCTCAGGGACTTACACCTATCTCACGTCCTATCCGTGGTGGTACAGACGGTGCACGCCTTTCATTCATGGGTCTTCCATGTCCTAACCTCGGAACAGGCGGATATGGATTCCACGGACCATACGAGCACGTAACACTCGAAGGTATGGAGACAGTTGTAAACGAGCTTATCTACATCGCAAAGAATCCACTTGATTAATTGATTTATTTCGGCTGGTAAGGGACAGCGTTTTTTCGTCGCCACTACCAGCCGTTTTTATAAGGAGAATACAATGAAGAAATCACACCTCACAATGCTTGAAGCGCTTATCTCTGATACAAAAAGAGATGTGACACTATATGCTAATGCTGCTGCCTTTTTAAACTCAGTTTTAGATGACGTAAGCTGGGTAGGTTTCTATCTTCAGGACGAAGATGACAATCTCTATCTCGGACCATTCCAGGGAAATACAGCATGCGAAGAAATCAAAAAAGGTCATGGTGTCTGTGGAGTATCCTATGAGAAGAATGATACTATCACAGTCGATGATGTAACTAAATTCCCAGGTTACATTTCATGCGACGCCGCCGCCCGCTCAGAAATCGTAGTCCCACTTCGTGATAAATCAGGCACACCTTTCGCGGTCCTTGATATAGATTCAAATTCTTTAAATAGATTTGATGAAAGTTATAAAGATGAAATCGAACTACTTGAACAGGCAGCTAAGATTATTGCGCAGAAAGTGTGCGAGATATAACTTGCCTGAATTATTACTTGCCTGAATTATTACTTATCTAAATTATTACTTATCTAAATTATTACTTGCCTGAATTATTACTTATCTAAATTATTACTTGTCGCCCACCCTGACACGCGCATAAGCTTGTTAGGGTGGGTGTTTTTTATCTTTTATTCCTTAATTTTTAAACCAAAACCCTCCCTATTCATTCTTTAGACTCTTTAGGGTGGGAAAATTTCACACTTCCAATCACAAATCCAACTATTTTTCCCTCCCTAATCTACAAAAACACTCATTAGGGAGGGTTTCACCACAAATACTTCCTTTCATTTCATAAAAATCACCCACCCAAAATATAGATAAAGTTTGTTAGGGTGGGTTACTCTCATTAAGCTTGTCAGCTTGATTCTCCCATATAATTTGACATAGTGATTCTCCTATATGATTTGACATAGAGGGTTCTCTCATATAAAAAAAGGTACGGTCCATCTAGACCGTACCTTTCATTACAAACATGTGATTAAATTAGTAGTTCTGCTCACTTACTTCAAAATAGCTCTGTGGGTGGGCACAAACTGGGCAAGCCTTAGGAGCTTCTGTACCAACTACGATATGTCCGCAGTTGCGGCACTCCCAAACCTTAACCTCACTCTTCTTAAATACTTCCTGAGCTTCAACATTATGAAGAAGTGCTCTATATCTCTCTTCATGGTGTTTCTCGATTTCACCAACCATTCTGAATTTAGCTGCAAGTGCTGGGAACCCTTCTTCCTCAGCAGTCTTTGCGAAGCCTTCATACATGTCAGTCCACTCGTAATTCTCGCCATCAGCTGCAGCAGCAAGATTCTCTGCTGTATCACCAATTCCATCGAGTTCTTTAAACCACATCTTTGCATGCTCTTTCTCATTATCTGCAGTTTTCAAGAAAAGAGCTGCAATCTGCTCGAAACCTTCCTTCTTTGCTTTTGAAGCGAAGTAAGTATATTTGTTTCTAGCCTGAGATTCCCCAGCGAAAGCTGCCTGTAAGTTCTTCTCTGTCTGTGTTCCTGCATACTTGTTTGCCATGATAATTCCTCCTTAGATATGTAAAAGTAAATCCCTGTCTTATCTTTGATTGTATCCAATACAAATCCGATTTACAACTCATAATCAGATTCTTTAGAAACTAATCCTAATTTCTGCCCTAAAGCTTTATTTACATAAGCTTTAAGATGAATTCCATCCGCTTCATATTCCATAGAAATAAGCTGACCCGTCGATCTAATCAATTCTGCATCAGCTGTCCTATTGTATGGAAGTACAGCTTCCACGAGAACTCTCATACTATTAAGTTCTTCCTGAATTGCAGAAAGAAGCTTCTCTACTCCATCACCAGTCTTTGCTGACATAGCGATGACCTTCTCAGCCTTAGGATCATGAAGTCTCTCTGAAGCATCCACCTTATCCATCTTGTTAAAGGCAGTGATTACCGGTTTACCTGTAATCTTAAGTTCATGAAGTGTCTGATAAACTACATCGATGTGCATATCTACATTTGGATCAGATGCATCCGCCACATGAAGAATGATATCCGCATACGCTGCCTCCTCAAGAGTAGACTTAAATGCATCAATCAAATTATGTGGAAGCTTATTGATAAATCCAACTGTATCCGTAAGTAGAAGTTCCTCTCCAGAAGGAAGCTTACACTTTCTCGTAGTCGGATCGAGTGTCGCAAAAAGCTTGTCTTCTGACAGTATATTCGCATCCGTAAGATAGTTCAGAAGCGTTGACTTACCTGCATTTGTGTATCCTACGATAGCAACTACAGGAATACCATTTGCTTCCCTCTTCTTACGAGTCGTCTCGCGAATCTTCTGCATTGACTCGATATCCTTCTTTAGCGCACTGATACGTTTCTGAATGATACGTCTATCTGTCTCAAGCTTAGACTCACCAGGGCCTCTCGTACCGATACCACCACCGAGTCTAGACATCGCGCGGCCCATTCCCTGAAGTCGTGATGAACGATATCTAAGCTGAGCCATCTCGACCTGAAGCTTACCTTCACTCGTAGTAGCATGCGCTGCAAAAATATCAAGAATCAGAATCGTTCTATCGATAACCTTACAGTCGAGCATGTCCGAAAGATTTCTAATCTGTGCCGGCGAAAGCTCATCGTCACATACGATTCCTGTCGCACCGAGGTCTTCAATTAACTCTGAGAGCTCCTGGATTTTTCCCTTTCCGAGATAAGTTCCCGGTTCCGGATTCTTCAGATTCTGATAGATAGAATCGAGAACCTCACCGCCAGCTGTATCTACGAGTTCCGCAAGTTCCTTCAGAGACTCCTCTGTCTCTTCTGGATAGCCTGTCGCTACGCCTACGAGCACGTAGCGTTCCTTCTTATCTACGATAAATCCGTCTTCTATATTAAATTTTTCCATTTATATTTATTCCTTAATCTAGTTACAAGGGTTGCATTCTTACAATCTTTCTAAATAAATCATCGCTCTACCCTCCTCATATCCAGTCCTAGGGTTGCATTCTTACAAAATTCTAATTCTCATTTCTTCTGCCCTCCTTAATGCCTTCCGGCAACAAAAAAAAATACCTGCCACCATTCTACCATAAGTGAACGGACGCAGGTACTGTACCAAGAAATATTTATTGTTTTCGGGATTAATGTGCTAGATATCCTGTAACAATAATTTAATTTTTAATACTATATAGCTTTTTTGTACTAAAAAAAATGCCAAATGGCTCGTTTTGTAAAGTTTTTTCAAATTAATGGAAAAAGCTCTGCCACTTACCCTGGCAGAGCTTTGAAAAAACCTAAAAATCGAATCTAGAACGCACTTACTGCTTCCATTACAAGCGCCTCAAACTGGCTCTTTACCTTGTCGGCAGTTTCCTGTACTTCCTTATGGTTAAGTGGCTGTTTGAGGATTCCTGCAGCCATATTTGTGATACATGAAATACCACACACAGTAAGTCCCATATGACGAGCAGCCATAGCTTCTACAACTGTAGACATACCTACAGCATCTGCTCCAAATCCACGAGCCATTCTGATTTCAGCTGGTGTCTCATAGTTAGGACCACTGAACTGAACATATACGCCTTCCTTAAGGTCTACGCCAGTCTTCTTAGCTGCATCTCTGATAGAATCAGAAAGTGTCTCATACAGTAGACATATCTGGGAATCTAACTCCGAGTTCATCTACGTTTGGTCCGATGAGAGGACTAGGAACAAATGTAGAAAGATGATCTGTGATGAGCATGAGATCACCTGGCTTAAATGATGTGTTTACACCACCAGCCGCATTTGTAAGGAGAACCTTCTTCGCACCGAGGAGTCCCATAATACGAACAGGTGTTACAACCTGATCCATTGAATATCCTTCATAGTAATGAACTCGACCGCTCATAACGACTACTTTTTTTCCAGAAAGCGTACCGAAGATGAATTTGCCGTCATGTCCAGCTACTGTAGAAATTGGAAATCCCTCGATATCAGAGTACTTAATCTCACACTCTACTTCAACCTTCTCCGCGAGTCCGCCGAGGCCAGAACCCAGTGTAATAGCGATTTCAGGAACGAAATCTGTTACCTTTCTGATGCTCTTAAGACTCTTCTCGAGATTCTCATATACCTTTGACATATATTCCTCCATTTCATAACAAAGGCTCACAGACGACAATCGCACTGCAAGCCTCAAAAAACTAATCAACTTTAATCTTCTTAAACACACCTGCAAAGAACTGAATGAATGGTCCAGCGATGAGCGCACAGATAATTGTAATCGCACCGAGCTTACCTCCGAGGAGGAAGCCGATAAGCGTGCAAACAACATCGAAACCAATCTTCACAACTCTATACTCTTTCTTCAGCTTATCGCAAAGCATCATTACGAATCCCGTAAACGGATCCATACCGATATCCATTGCGATATAGAGGCCTACGCCGATATAGAGGCAAAGGCATCCAATTGCAGCCGTAAGAATCTGAAGTGGTAAAGTAAGATGCGCAGGGAAGAAAAAGCTATGAATCTTACTTCCCAAGCTAACTGCCAAACCATATGGCAGGATGTAAATAAATGTTCCTACATTCACATAGTGTCTTCCCAAGAAGAAGACGATTACAAGCATCGCTACATTTACGATGTTTGAAGCCATACCGAGCTGGCTTCCTGAAAGATGAAGAAACGCTCTCAGTCCATCATAAAGAATCCCGATAGGATCATTCCCCAATTTTGATGCTGCATTAAATGCGATAGCCACCCCTACAAAAAATATCCCTATTACTGAAAAAACAATTTTCTTAAAAGTAATTCCTTCAAATAGTGATGCCGCCCCTTTGTTACTCTTCTGCGACAAAGCCATTCATGTACTCCTTTATTTTTATATACTGATCTTTATCAATCTTAAAGTGTCCTCGATTGTGATGAAGGAAGCCTTCCTCCTCGAGTGACTGAACCGCACGGTTAACAGTTCTAAGCGAGAGTCCAGAGAACTCTGAGAGCTGCTGTCTAGTCAGTTCAAATCTACACACTCCATTCTCGTGTCTCTCTTCATACTCTAAACACATGAGCATAAGAAGAGAATCCTTCCCAGACAGGAATCTAAGAAGTCTATCTCGTCTAGCCTCTTCTAGTAAGTATTCACAAGTTTCTTTAGAAATAATCTTAAGAGCATGTGAATCTGTTTCCGTCCATCTTTCATAGTCATCCCTCGAAAGAATCAGGAATTTACAATCCATCTCCGTAACCAGAGTCGTTCTGTAAAGATCATAATCGAGTAAGCTTTCCATGGTTCCGAAGCTCTCAAAAGCATTGTAATGAGTGAAATTATAACTTGTTCCAAGCACTCTATGTTCAACTGCCTGTACACGTCCACTGATAAGGAAATAAACACTATCCGCTGGCATTTTTTCACGAATGAAATATGTACCCTTCTTCATATCCTTAAGCTGCATAGCCTGAAAAATGAAGAGAGGAGCATGACGGAAGAGCTCCTTAATGTGACTTTTTGTCTCCTCTGGAAGCCCTTCGATAGTCGTCATAATCTTATTAAGATTCTCATTCCCTTCAGCGTCATTCATTAAATTGTTATTTGAAAACATCTGAATCTCGCTTTCTATTTTCTAAAGTTCAGAGAGAATAGAATGTCCGATTGTATTCTCCGGCATCTTTACACCGAAGTTATCACAGATTGATGCACCGATTACAGCGAATGTATCCTCATCTTTAATCTCTCCACCCTCTGTGTATGATGGTGACCATGAGATGAATGGTACATATTCTCTAGTGTGATCAGTACCTGTGTATGTAGGATCATTTCCATGATCTGCCGTAAGGATGAGGAGGTCATCCTCTTTCATAGCATTCATGAGATTCTCAAGTCCTACATCGAACTTCTCTAATTCTCTAGCATATCCAAGTGGGTTTCTTCTGTGTCCCCAAAGTGCATCGAAGTCTACGAGGTTAGTGAAACAGAGTCCCTTCCAACCGTCCTTCTTTGCATAATCAACAGTCTGGTCCATTCCATTTACTGAAGTCTTAGAACGAACGAAATCTGTAATTCCTTCTCCTACAAAAATATCATTAATCTTTCCTACTGAAAGGACATCGAGTCCAGCGTCCTTAAGTGCATTAAGCGCTGTAAGTCCAGTAGGCTTAAGTGCGTAATCATGTCTGTTAGATGTACGTACGAACTCACCCTTCTTCTTTCCGAGGTAAGGTCTCGCGATAACACGTCCGACTCTCCACTCCTCTTTCATAGTGAGTTCTCTAGCAATTTCGCAACAACGGTAAAGTTCCTGAAGTCCAAATGTCTCTTCGTTTCCACAAATCTGAAGAACAGAGTCTGCAGATGTATAAACAATCATTTTTCCTTCATTGATTTCCTGTTCTGCAAGCTCATCGAGGATTTCTGTACCGCTAGAAGCCTTGTTTCCGATGATTTCCTTACCACATCTCTCCTCAAGTTCCTTGATGAGTTCTGGTGGGAATCCTGTGTCAGTGAAAGTCTTGAAAGGCTTATCTGTTCTGATACCCATCATCTCCCAATGACCTGTCATAGTATCCTTACCATTAGAAGCCTCCGCCATCTTCATATAGCGACCGAGAGGAGCCTCAACAGGCTTAATCTCGTTTACAGGATGAAGATTTGCAAGTCCTAACTTCACGAGGTTAGGGATGTTAATCATAGGTACTTCTTTCGCGATATGGGAAAAAGTATCTACCCCTTTATCTCCAAACTTCTCTGAATCTGGCATAGCACCTATGCCAAATGAATCTAGTACGACTACAAATACTCTATTGTACTTTCCCATCTTGATACCCTTTCTATTCTCTAAAGAAACTCGTCTAATTCTTTAAGTATTTCTGTCTTGGTTTCTTCATCAGCAAATGAAGCCTTGATTGCATTCTTCTGTAGCTGAATCAATTCCTCATCTGTTATTCCGAAATCTTGCTGAACAAGCTCTAGTTCATCAGTAAGAGTAGTATCACTAACAGTACGATTATCTGTATTTATGGTTACTAGAAGCCCCTTGTCGAGGAACTCTCTCAATGGGTAACCATCTTCTGTCGCTGCATTCGTCTGGAAGTTTGAAGTCGGACACATCTCGACCGCAATTCCTCTATCTCGAACAATTGACTGCACCTCATCCGATCCCTGCATAGCTATACCATGGCCAAGTCTCTTCGCTCCGAAATCTACTGCATCTCGGATGGACTGAAGACTTCCTGTTTCGCCCGCATGAATAATATAAGGCACCTTTCTCTCTCGTGCTTCGTAGAAAAGCTCTTTAAATTCTGATGTTGGAAAGATTCCTTCTGCTCCTGCCAAATCCAGGCAACAAACGCCTCTTCCCAAGTACTTTTCAGCTAAATCAAGAGTAGCACGATTCTGGTCAGAATTAAAATGCCTCATGGCACATAAAATCACGTTTCCCTTAATATTATAGTCCCTTTCAGCCTCTTTCATCCCCTCGATTACAGCTTCAACTATTTCATCCGGGGAAAAAGCATGATCTGAAATCGTGATCGGGTCGAAACGCATCTCTATATACCTTACATTTTCCTTAGCAGCATTCTTCATAAGGTCATATGCTGCTGCAGTGTAAACATGCATATTTCTAAGAAGTGAAAGCGGTATGTCGAACTTCGCGAGGTACTCATTTAGATCCTCACAGCCCTCAGAAACAGAAAGCTCGGAAGGTTCTACATCCCTCCCGAGCACAGTTTCCACAAAGGCCCGAGAAAGTGAACCATCGAGATGGCAATGCAGCTCAATTTTTGGTAATTCCCCTAGTCTTTGTTTATCCATTTTAATTCTCCTTAATCAGCAATGATTGAAAGAGTAGCACTTGTTCCAAGTCTAGTAGCACCAGCATCTACCATAGCCTGAGCTTCAGCTCCTGTATGAATTCCACCGCTAGCTTTTACTTCAAGTCTATCACCAACAGTCTTCTTCATAAGAGCTACATCTTCAACCTTAGCTCCACCTGTTGAGAATCCTGTAGATGTCTTTACGAAATCAGCACCTGCTTCTTCTGAAAGTTCACAAGCCTTTACGATTTCGTCATTTGTGAGAAGACAGCACTCGATGATAACCTTAAGTGTTTTGCCTTCACATTCAGCACGTACAGCCTTGATATCTTCAAGGACTACATCATACTTGCCTTCTTTAAGAGCACCTACGTTGATAACCATATCGATTTCATCTGCACCATCTTCTACAGCGCATCCTGTCTCGAAAGCTTTTGCCTTTGCAGTCATCTGACCGAGAGGGAAACCTACAACAGTTGTTGTACGTACGCCTGTTCCTTTAAGTGCATCAGCAACCATCTTTGTGTAATAACCATTTACACATACTGACATAAAGTCATTTGCCTTTGCTTCTTCTACCATTCTCATGATATCTTCGCTTTTAGCATCAGCCTTAAGAAGTGTGTGGTCAAAAAGTTTGTGATCGAGCATTTTTAGTCCTCCAAATTCTCTGGTCCGAACCCTTCAGGAAGCATTTCCAAAAGAGTATATGTTTTTATTTCATCTACGCTTTTAGCCAGGATGATTTCAAAATCAGCTTTACAGAACTCTCTCATCACCTGTCTGCAAACACCACAAGGTGCACAGAAAGGAAGCACTTCGAGATCTTCCATTCCACCTACGATAGCAATCGCTTTGAATTCTGTCTGACCTTCTGAAACAGCTTTGAAAAAAGCTGTTCTCTCAGCGCAATTAGATGGTGTATAGGCTGCATTTTCTATATTACAGCCTGTATATACAACATCGTTTGTTCCTAATAAAGCAGCTCCAACTTTGTGATGTGAATATGGAGTATATGCTTTTTTTCTAGCTTCGAGAGCTTTAGCTACTAAACCTCTCTTTATTTCTTCACTAACCATAAGTCGCCTCTACTTAATTTATCATTACTTTGATTTAATATATGGCTTTCCGTTTGCTGCTGGAACTCTAGCACTACCTACGAAGAGGATAAGTACGAGAATTGTTACCACATAAGGAATCATTGAAAGTAAGTTTGGTGATACGCTACTTCCGTTTGCTGAAAGTACAGTCTTGAGACCGTTACAAAGTCCGAAAAGGATACATCCTGCGAAAGCACCCTGTGGAGTGAACTTACCGAAGATAACCGCTGCGATAGCGATGAATCCCTGTCCTACGATAACTGTAGGTCTGAACTGTGATACTGTAGCAAGTGTTACGAATGCTCCACCGAGACCAGCAAGGAATCCTGAAAGCATTACACATGCATATCTTACTCTAAACACGTTTACACCAAGTGTCTCACATGCTTCTGGATGCTCACCAGCTGCACGAAGTCTCATACCGAATCTAGTCTTGTAGAATACGAACCAGATTACCAGCACGAGAAGGAAACTTAAGTAAACTGCTGAATATGTTCCAAATACATTATATCCAAATGAACCTGGCTTAAATACTCCAGAGAACATCTTTGGAAGCTTTGAAGCTGTATTAAGCGCTGGTGTATCTGATGATGTGAAGAGCGACTTACAGAAGAAAAGTGCAAGTCCAGGTGCAATAAAGTTAATAGCTGTACCTGCGATTGTCTGATCAGCTCCACATGTTACACAAGCAAAGGCGTGAAGAACGCCAAAAAGCATTCCTGCGATTCCACCGAGAAGGAATCCAACCCAGCCATTTCCTGTATAATAAGCTCCAATAGCTCCGATGAAGGCACCGATTGTCATCATACCTTCAATACCGATATTTACGACACCACTTTTTTCTGAGAAAACAGATCCCAATGCTGCGAGAAGAAGTGGTGGTGTTGAAATCAACATGGCATTTAAAATAAGGCCAAAATTCTTAATAAAAACGTCCATCTTAATCCTCCTTAGCGCTCTTTACTTTGTTCTGCTTTTTCTCTGAAATGCTAAGCATAACTCTCTTGAAGAGAAGTGCGATAGCGATAAAGAAGATGATTGTACCCATGATGATATTTACAACTTCTTTTGGCGCGCCTACAAGTGTAAGCTTGTTTCCGCCGTACTTCATAGCTCCGTAGAAGAGACCAGAGAAGATACATCCGATTGGGTTAGAACCTGCTATAAGCGCTACAGTGATTCCATCGAAACCGAAGCTTTCCTGTCCAGCGAACTGGCTGATACGTCCTGTCATACCAAGTGTGTGAACAGCACCACCGAGACCAGCGAGCATACCAGAAATCGCCATTGAAGACATGAAGATTTTTGATGATGAAATTCCGCCGTACTCAGATGCAGTCTTTGAAAGACCTACAGCTCTAAGCTGATAACCGAGTGTTGTCTTTGTGATAATGAACCAGAGTGCGATTGCAGCAACTGTTGCAATGATGAATCCCCAGTTTACTGTAGGACATCCTGTAGACATAATCATGTTGTCTGACATGAGTGTTCTAGCAGAGTCCTTAACAAGCTTAGTAGCTTCTACTGAGCTATCTTTAACCTGCTTTGAGATTACAATATAGTTTGAAAGGTAGTAAGCAATCCAGTTGAACATGATGTAAGAAAGTACTTCGTTGATTCCTCTCTTAATCTTCATAAGACCTACTACTGCTCCCCAAAGTGCACCTGCCGCACAAGCTGCAAGCATACATACGATTGGGTGAATAACTGGTGGAAGATCTACGAAGAGTCCTACGAGCACAGCTGCAAGTGAACCTACTACGAACTGACCTTCAGCACCGATATTAAATACGCCTGTTTTGAATGAGAATGCAACTGAAAGTCCTGTAAGGATATATGGAGCTGCATAAACCATACTATATACGATATATTTCTTCTCACTGAAGACACCATCGTAAAGCTTACCGTATACGATAGCTGGATCGTTTCCAGCAACAACAAGAAGGATAGCACCTACTACGAAACCGATAACAATGGCAAGTAATGTGTAGATGAAATTACCTTCCCAGATATTGAACTTACGCTTCATCTTTGTTACCTCCTGCCATTAAGTATCCAAGTTCTTTTTCATCAGCCTCGCTGCCCTTTACAGATCCTGTAATCTTACCTTCGAAGATAACCTGAATCTGGTCAGAAAGACTCATGATTTCATCAAGCTCGAATGAAACAAGAAGTACTGCTCTACCTTTATTTCTCTGCTCTACGATATATTTATGTACGAATTCGATAGCTCCTACATCGAGACCACGAGTTGGGTTCATTGCGATGAGGAGTTCCTTGTCATTTGTAACCTCACGAGCGATGATAACCTTCTGCTGGTTACCACCAGAAAGCTGCTTAGCAAGTCTAGTATCACATCCACGAGGACGGATATCAAACTTCTCAATCATTTCATCAGCGAACTTCTTCATAGCACCCTTCTTAAGAATTCCGTGCTTTGAGAACTTCTCTGTAGCGAAGTTCTGAAGAATAAGGTTCTCTGAAACTGTATAATCCATAACGAGACCGTGCTTCTGTCTATCTTCTGGGATAGATGAAACACCTGTATCGAAAATTACCTTTGGAGTCTTATTGAAGATATCTACACCTTCAAGTGTGATTTCACCAGATTCAGCCTTCATAAGACCTGTAAGAATTTCTACAAGTTCAGACTGTCCGTTTCCATCGACACCAGCGAGACCTACGATTTCACCTTCTCTAACCTGAAGGTTAAGTCCATCGAGAATTTCTACTCCACGGTAGTCCTTTGCATGAAGGTTCTTTACATCGAGAACAACTTTACCTGGTTCGATATCCTTCTTCTCTACCTTGAACTCTACGTTTCTACCAACCATCATAGAAGCGAGATCATTCTCGTTTACTTCATCAACCTTAACTGTATCGATATACTTACCCTGACGGATAATTGTACAGAAATCAGCTGCTTCTGTGATCTCCTTAAGCTTATGAGTGATAAGGATTACACTCTTTCCATCAGCTGTAAGGTTCTTGATGATATCCATAAGCTCAGAAATTTCCTGAGGTGTAAGTGATGATGTAGGCTCATCAAGAATAAGGTGCTTAGCACCTCTGTAGAGAACCTTAAGGATTTCTACTCTCTGCTGCATACCTACTGAAATATCTTCAATCTTGGCATCAGGATCTACCATAAGTCCGTACTTCTCTGAAAGCTCTACAATCTTCTTTCTAGCGCTTTCCTTGTCAACAACAAGACCCTTCTTTGGCTCTGCACCAAGAATAATATTCTCTGTAACTGTGAAAGGCTGTACAAGCA
>DAISYI010000001.1:48843-56045 GCA_036825385.1 Lachnospiraceae bacterium
CATGAAGTGCTGATGTACCATACCGATTCCAAGTTCGATAGCCTTGTCCGGTCCTTCGATTACGACTTCCTTTCCGTCGATTGCAATTGAACCTGAAGTAGGCTGATAAATACCGTAAAGTACATTCATAAGAGTACTCTTACCAGCTCCGTTTTCTCCAAGAATTGCATGGACCTCTCCCTTATGCACTGTAAGGTTGATGTGGTCGTTTGCTGTGAAGTTTCCAAACTTCTTGACGATTTCTTTCATCTCAATCGTCACGTGGTTCATATCCACATTACTAGCGTTACTCACCGCAATTTCCTTTCTTAAAAAACAAATCTTTTTCATCCTCTATACGATAACAACCGTTTTTACGCCTCTATTCTTCGCTATGAGTTCGAGTTCCTTCATATACTCCTTCGAAGGACTCTGAAGAGTTTGATACTCCTCTCTCACTCCCATCGGTCGATATGTAATAATTTTATATCTGATGTCAGATACCGGAAGATATTTTACTATGACTTCGCATACTTTTTCCACTGTTTCTTTAACATTATATAATTCCGGTACGACTACAGTTCTCACTTCATATAGTTTACCTATTGATGCCAAATAAGACAAATTCTTTTTGACTATTTCATTAGCCGCTTTGCAAACTATATCATGGTCTGTTCCCGACCACGCCTTCACATCCAGCATCACGCCATCTGAAACCGAAAGCAAATCACACGGATCCGTCTCAAAATCATAGGTTCCATTACTGTCGATAAGCGTTCCCAAGCCAGCTTCTTTACACAAGGAAAAAAACTCCCTTATAAACACTGGGTTTAAAGTGCACTCTCCACCCGAGATTGTCACTCCCCGGATGAAAGGCATCTGCTTTTTCACCTCATCGAAAACCTGCTTCGGAGTCATCTCTCGAATTCGAGGCGACGCCCCATGCTGACAAGTCTTAATGCAGGTATCACAGGAAACGCACTTTTCAAAGTCAAAGTAGACCTTTCCAGCTTTTTCCGAAAGCGCTCCTGTCGGGCACTTTGCGACGCAGGCCATGCAATTTATGCACATGTTTCTGGTTTCAGGGTTGTGGCAATACTGGCAATCAAAATTGCATCCCTGAAGAAAAACTGCTGTACGATTTCCTGGTCCATCGACTGAGCTGAATGGAATTATTTTGTTTACCGGAGCGGTTACTCCTGATACTTCCAAACTCATTATCTTACTTTTCTTTCAAGAATATGACCATTCTGTTTTGCACCCATTCCAAGTGCTGTTGTGTCGAGCATTACGTTCTCGCCACGCTCGAGCTTCTCGATTTCTGATTTCTTTACGAGATAACCTGTGATTCTAATCACATCACTATCTGACGAATAAAACGAAAGATAGCGGAGGTCATCTTTGAATGAACCCTTGATAATATCGAGAAGGTACTCATGGTTCTTGTGAACTGTGAGATCGATAGGGAAGATGTCGCCAGTTCCTGAAGGGAAGTACTTGTGGAAGTGAGAAAGCACCTTGAGGTGATCCACGAGTTCTTCAGGTTCCTCTCCGATTGGAATTCTAGTTCCTGGAGTTACATTTAAGTCTGACGCAAGTCCTACCTGTGCGTGAAGCAGGAAATGTCCATTTGTTGCTTCGCAGTATTTATTGTGATGATTATTGTTGAAATCATTGATGATTTCCATAATCTCTACACCGAGCTGAGTTGCTTCCTCATCGTGTCCATATCTCTTGCCGTGGATGCCTTCCTTCTCAAGAAGGATGTTTACTGCATCTGCGAGACCTACGAGACCGAACATTGCAGAGAACTTGTCTCTATGAATAAAGCCTTCCTTTGCGAGGAAGTTGTTTTCGAAAAAGCCGCTTTCCTCAACTTCAAATCTAATTCTCTCGTCCATATATCTAGCCTGGATATCCATTACATATGGAAGCTGGTTCTTCTTGAAGTCTTCGATTGACTCTGATCTCTTTGCAATGTTTCCGAGAATGAGTCTGCAAAGTGTGTAAGCACCGCCGCCATACTTGAGTCCATTGTAGCAGCTAGCTATTACGTAATCTTCACCGAGTTCAGATTTGAACATCTTGTGATTTGCAAATGAAGGTTTTGCACATGTTAGTGCTGTCTCAATTCCGAGAAGAGCAAACTCATCTGATGTGATGTCTTCATCATATTTCATAGTGATGTTTGGAACTGCATCACACACTTCAGCTGTTGCCTTTAAGACGATGCGACCAGCCTTTGTGTCTTCAGGGCCTACGTTTGCATGGCTGAATGAATCGAGAATTGTTCTATCCATGTGAACGAGGAACATCTTTACAAGCTTGAGTGCTGTTTCTTCATCTACAGTATCGATATATGGTTCGAGAAGCTTATCAAGCGCACCCACATATACTGGGAAATTTGTGACGCTTGGCACGTTCTTGTACATGATGAGAAGTGCATTGATTGCTTCATAAAGGTCCTTTGGAGGATCGATACGAAGGAACTTGCTTCCTTCTTTTAAATATTTAGCATAATCTGGAACGATATATCTAGGACGGAGTGGAGCGTGTCCCTCTCCGAGGTCACATATACACTGCGTATCGATTCCAACATTAAGGAGTTCATCAAGACCTTCTGGAAGATTGAGAACTTCAAGTAATGAATCTGCGAGATTTGCCATGTTGGCAACTTTCTGTTCATGAGTAAGTGTTGAGCTTTTTACCACATTAATCATGTCTTCTCTAGTCTTGTTTACTCTATCCATTGTGATATCTCTCATATCAAACCTCCGAAATACCTTTACCCTAAAAATAGCCGCCCCTAAAAAATGTAGAATTAGGGGCAGCTATATATTAAGTACTTATTTTAAATCAAGTAATTACTTACCTTCTTTGTTAAGTGTGTACTTGCCTTCGCCGTACTTCTTAACGAATTCTTTTTCTGTCTTAGGTACTGTAACCTTTCCATCCTTAAGTTCCTGCTTCTTAGCTTCAACTTTCTTAAGAACTTCTGGGTCGATGTTGTCTGTTGTAGGAGCGATGTCTACACCACCATCTGTGATGTCGAATGTTTCTACACCAGCCTTAACCTTACCCTTAACTGTATCCTTAACTACTGAGTAAACAGCGTTGTCAACTCTCTTCATGGCAGATGTAAGGATTGTCTTAGGAGCAACCTTTGACTGATCTGAGTCTACACCGATAGCCCAGATGCCAGCTTCTTTACAAGCGTCGATAGCACCGAGACCTGTAGCACCAGCAGCGTGGAAGATGATGTCAGCACCCTTTGTGATCATAGCGTTTGCAGCTGACTTACCAGCAGCTGTATCACCAAAGCTGTTTGCATTTACAGCCTGAACTGTTACATCAGGGTTAGCATCAAGAGCACCTGCTACATATCCGTAACCGAACTCGTGCATCATAGCTGTTGACATACCGAGTACGAATCCGATGTTGTTTGTCTTTGTTGTAAGACCTGCTGTGTAACCAACAAGGTATGATGACTGACCAGCTTCGAACATAAGTGATGTTACGTTCTTTGCATCAGCAAGTGATGAATCATCAACGATAGCGAACTTCTGCTCTGGATTTGCAGCTGCTTCTTTCTTAAGAGCATCAGCAAGAGCGTATCCGATACAGATAATCATATCGTAATCTTCATCGATGAATGTTTCGATGTTTGGCTGATAATCAGCATCATTCTTTGACTCAAGGTACTTAACTTCTACGCCGAAGTCTTTCTGTGCCTTCTGAAGTCCTTCCCATGCAGACTGGTTGAATGAACCGTCGTTTACGCCTCCGACGTCAGTAACCATACCAATCTTGATTTTTTTGTCTTCTTTCTTTGTTGACTTACCACCGCAAGCTGCTAATGAAAATGTCATAGCACATGCAAGCAACAATGAAATAACTCTTTTCTTCATTTCTATTCTATCCTCCTTAGAAATATATAACTAAGCCACTATGGCTTGTTAACGAAGAAATACATAAAGAATGATCTAACTAGTTATTCTCTTTGTCATTCTTTATCATGAGTCTTAGAGCCTCTACTGCAGCTCTGATAGCCCCATCTGTGTCGTGCACCTGAGCATTATCTAACCCCGCTTTTGCACGTTCCTGGTTAGCAACTACCAAGAAGCAAGAACCTACTCTAACTCTGAGATGACTTCCTACAACAAATAATGCTGCAGACTCCATTTCAGAAGCAAGTGTATTCAAGCCAAGCCATGCGTCCCATTTATTGAGAAGTTCATAGCCAACAGGCTTTTTCTCAGGTTCATGCTGCCCATAGAATGAATCCTTACATTCTACAACTCCGACATGATGTCTCATATCCAGATTTGTAGCTGCCTGTTTCAGTGAACTAACTACATCGAAATTGGCAACTGCAGGGAATTCAATCGGTGCATATTCCTTGCTCGTGCCCTCCATACGAATGGCTCCGGTTGCTATAACCAAATCTCCGCCTTTGACGTCAAGCTGCATTCCTCCGCATGTACCGACACGAATAAATGTGTCCGCTCCGCAGTGAACAAGCTCTTCCATCGCTATAGAAGCAGAAGGTCCGCCGATTCCAGTGGATGTTACACTGACCTTAACTCCATCAAGTGTTCCTGTGTAAGTTACAAACTCACGACTGTCAGCTACGAGATGAGCATCATCAAAATATGCTGCAATCTTCTCGCATCGCTTTGGATCGCCTGGAAGTATTACATACTTTCCAACCTCTCCTTTTCCAACACCGATATGGTATTCCTTACCTGATCCTTCTGTATAATCAACCATAGTACTTCTAACTTCCTTTCTACTATCGTAAATATATCTTTTGATTCAGGTTACAAAAAAGGTCATGTGGCACGACTGCCGTTATTTTATCTATATTCAACAGTTTTGTCAATTCGTTTTTGTGCATTTTTACGATTGTTATTTTCTTATCAAATTATCAGACGCTTTTGGATTGTATACAGTATTTTTCAGAAAATAGTGTTGACATTCCAGATTGTATAGATTAAAATACAATCATAATAAATGAAGTCCTAGTGGCGAGAGCTTCACTTGGATTTTACGTGATTGACATAGAAGATTGAAAAGCGGCGAGAGCCTCGTGTAATAGATCTTCAGAAGTGTCGTTAAGTGAACCGGGAAAGATGGCGAGAGCTTCATCAGAGTACCGGTTCTTTTTGTGCTCTCCTTCCATTAAATTGTACACATTCAAATACATCACATAAAAAAACAGAGCTCCCGAATTTGGAAGCCCTGCTTTCATTTTTCCTTTTGAATATATTATTGTATGAAACAGATTTATGTCGCTGCGAAGAATTCCATTTCCTTCTCAAGACCTTTAGCAACATCATTAAGGTCGCTAGCTTTATCAGAAAGCTGACCAACTGTATCTGAAAGTTCGTTCATAGATGCCTTTGTCTCTTCTGAACTTGCAGCATTCTCTTCTGAGATAGAAGACAATGATGAGATTGTATCCTGAATTGTCTTACTTGCCTCATCAGTTCTTTCTACGTTCTCTGTAATCTCTTTCGTAAGAGCAACTGAATCGTTGATACTTTCAATCAAATCATCAACCTGTTCAATTGTTCTATGAATAGATCTCTGTTTAACAACGGTCTCCTGAACAGTACCAGCTTTTTCCATCGTGATACTTGAATCAGCCGAAAGACCCTTCATAGCTTCTTCGATGTTCTGAGCAGCTGCTGCCGACTGATCGGCAAGTTCTCTAATCTCACCTGCAACTACTGCGAAACCTCTACCAGCTTCACCTGCTCTAGCCGCTTCGATTGAAGCATTGAGTGAAAGGAGGTTTGTCTGAGCAGCAATAGAATCGATAATAGCAACCGCTTCACTGATTGTATCAACCGCTGAGTTTGTGTTATTTATAAGTTCTACGATTTCATCAATAGCATTTATAACTTCTCTTGTGAACACTCGAAGTTTTGCCAGAGATTCAGACGAAGTCTTCGACTTCTCAGTCATAGAATTCGAAATATCATCCATTCGAAGTGTACTTTCACTGGTGAGTTCAATAGCACCATTGATACTTCTAACAGAATCTACTGCGTCCTGAAGCGCATGAGCCTGACTAGTCGCACCTTCTGCCACCTGGCCAATTGCAGTCGATACATTCTCTGCCGTTTCAGAGATTGCTTTCGCCGCCACAGAAAGATACTCTGCAGAATCATCTACTTCACCCGATGAATTTCTTGCGTTTCCGATTACACCGCGGAGCTTCTCACCCATTTCAAACAGTGCTCTCGACATTTCTCCAAGTTCATCCGTTCTATTAAGTGCCTTTTCTGACAAATCAATCGTAAGATTTCCTGTCGAGAAGACCTTTACAGCCTTTACATTCTCTTCGATTGCCTTGGCAATTCGTACAATCAAATTAACCGAAAGGATAAGCATAAGTACCATCACAACAAGAGAAATTGCAATCATAGTAAAAACTTTTCTATTTACATAGCCTATTACTTTTGACTCCTTCAAGCCTACGAAAGCCATACCATATGTCGTTCCATTTTCAGCTGTAAGAGGCTTATAAGCTACATAATATCTTTCACCATTGATTACAACACCTTTTGCCTGATAATCTTGTTTACCCTTAAGAACCTTTTCAATTACGGCATCACTCGCCTTTGTTCCTACTGCCCCTTTAATACTTGATCTGTATCGAGTATCATGCAGGAAAAAAGTATAATCATATACTGTACTCTTACTTAAATCCTTTTCAATATTATCTCTCTGCTCATCAGTTAAATTTACCGAAAGTTGTAAACTCTGTGTATAAGCTTCGCATGCAGCCTTTACACCAGATTCAATCTCTTTCTCCATTCCCTGACGAATATTAAGAATACCTGAACCAATTGCCACGCCACCGACTACGATAAGCTGAAAAATAATTATTCCAATTAGAGTCCCCTTCAAAGATGTTCTACGCTTCTGCTTCATACTTCACCTCATTGTTCTAGTACTCACATTAATAGAATGTCTTGATTTAACCCTTATGTATTTTTCAGTCCGTCTTTCGAAGATTTATCTAAACTCTTTTTCCAATTCCCTTACAAGAGGATCAATCTGTGAAAGAACATTGTTCATGTCCTCAAACATAAAGCCCTTCTTTGTAATCTTATTCTTGATATCAGTAATATCATCATCAACAGCTGTGAAATACTGTTTTGAATCGAGAATGTTTCCTGTTATTGAATCAATAGCTGCGTCACAGTTCTCGA
>DAISYI010000001.1:56055-65756 GCA_036825385.1 Lachnospiraceae bacterium
CATCTGATCCGATTCACCCGCAACTTCGTCAGCAACATCTTTGATTGAAGAAATAACTCCCTGAGTACTCTCTATATTCTCATGAGACTCTTCAATAGCCCCCTTGGTATTTCCAAGAGAATCTCGAAGGTTCTGATTCTTAAGTTCGAGGTCTTCCATACTTTCATCGATTGCTACTACCATCTCTTTGATTTCCTGAGACAACTCATTAACCTGTGTAGCAACGACTGCGAATCCTCGACCTGCTTCACCTGCTCTGGCCGCCTCGATAGAAGCGTTGAGAGCGAGGAGGTTTGTCTGGTTAGCAACAGAGTTGATCTGAGCTACTTTTTCCCTGATGTCATCCAAGCTCTTCTGAAATTCATCGAATACGCCCTGCATCTCATCAATTGTTGTTGCAACTGATTTTGAGCTGCGGTCTACGTGTTCCATTCCAGCATGAGATTCATCTGCTGTGTCTTTCAGCTTACGGATAATCTCATCTAGATGCTCTGTTACTGTTCTTACGTTATCGAATTCTGACTTGAATTCTTCAACAGAAGTTGTTATTCCTTCGTATTTGTCCTCTACAACTCTGAATGACCGCTGTACTTTCTCTATACCATTGATTGTAACAGCTTCTTCGTTCTGAAGCTTGGTCTTCTGTTCAATAGCGTATCTACCTACTTCTTTAAGAGGTAAAAAGCTCTGCTCCTTTACTCTTACTGGTGTTGTTGGAGCAGTTACAGTTTCAACCGCACCTGCTGTCTTCTTCCCAAAAAGTCCCATCTTTATATCCCCCTATTCAAAAACTGCGCATACCAACGTCTGATTTACGTGCTGCCTGTTATATTGCTCGCCACCACCTACATACCCAATGTGTGGAGCTATACTGTTCATATCACCTATAAACTTGTTCAGATAGTTATCGTTCGAGAACAACATATGTCTATAGATGCAGTTTACAGAGAACATAAATGAAATCTTTGGAGAACCACTTCTAATCTCATCAAATGTACGTGCATTTACATCGTGATAATCTACTAAATGAAGTACACCGATTGTATCGTTCTCATTTATCTGCTTGTAGTTTACAAGCGATCCGCCATTACCGATTGCGTACATTGATGAAATGTAACACTCATCACCGATAACTCGTCCAAGAGGCTGTGTAAGAACGTTTCCTACAATCTGATCTCTCGGCACTCCTGTGTCTTCGCTATATACATCAGCTGCAGGTCTTCCATCGAGTTCGATAAGTTCCTTCGTCTCGAGGTTAACCTTCGTAGCGATATGACGTTTAGCCTGTGGGTTCAGCATGTAAATGTTCTCTGAATATGTTCTGATTTTTCCAGATGTATTCTTTACGAGTGCAAAGCCAACTGCATCTGGATAGAGAACACTATCAACCATTACGTATGACGTTTTGCCTTCTGGAGTACCAAATACTGTACCACCGAGAAGCTTCACGTTATTGTGTTCAAGAGCTACATTCATACTTGTAACGGTAATTTCTTCATGATTAGTACAATACTCGAGGCAGATTGTATCTGAATCGCCAGGGTGGATTTCACTAACTGCTTTCTCAAGATTGTAAATATCTCTAAGAGGAGCAACTGAAAGGCCAGTCATTACTCCCGTCTTTACCTTTGTATCATTAAAGAAAGCAATTACTACGAGTTCCTTGTCGGAAGCTTCGCTATCATAATATGTAATTCCTGCTGTTCCTAAGTTTGGAACTCCCGGGAAATTCTCTTGTAAAGCTTTAGCTACTGATTCAAGGAAATCATATGGTGACTGCACCATTAGAAATGATGGAGATGTTATTCCGCTCAGCGCTTCTGCAATCGCAGCATCCGCTGTAGGCTTATTGCTTTTTCCAATCTTAACCTGCATTTCAATGCCCCTTTCTATGTAAAAAGAAAATCTGCCTTTATAACCCTTATAGTGAATAGTTTACTCACAATTTGTTCACATGTATAGCATTTTCCCACTTTTTTAAGAATTAAATGATAATATTTTATCTATTTTTAAGAAGCGTTTCTATATATGGTACATAGGCGTTTTTTCGATTGGATTTTTTGTGTGATTTATTATATGATAGTGAACGTTAGATTCTATCATTCATAATTGCTACATCATTTGTACAAATTGTGAAGGTTTGATTTGAGAAAATCTCAGGAGGTACATCATGAAGAGAAATCTCGCAGAATTCCTGAATGATAGCCCAACAAGCTATCAGGCAGTAGATAATGTAAAAGAAGAGCTTCTCGCAAAGGGTTTCATCGAACTCAAAGAAAACGAGAAATTCGATATAGAAGCTGGAAAGGATTACTTCGTTACTAGAAACGAATCAGCGATTATTGCTTTTTCCATTCCAGAAGAATTCAATAAGATTCACATCGTAGCTAGCCACAGTGATTCTCCATATTTCAAGGTTAAAGAGAACCCTGAAATGAAGAAAGCAGGTAAGTACGTAGTTCTCAATGTTGAGAGATACGGCGGAATGCTTAATAGCCCATGGTTCGACCGTCCTCTTTCTGTTGCTGGTCGTGTATTCGTAGAGGAGAATGGTTCACTTGTTTCTAAGCATGTAGACCTCAAGAAGCCTATGTGCATGATTCCTTCTCTTGCTATTCATATGGATAGAAACGCAAATGATGGTAAGGCTTTCAACGCTCAGACAGATCTCATCCCACTTATGGGTATGATTCAGGGCGACAAGGAGCCTAAGCTTCTCGATAAGGTAGCCGCAGATGTTAACGTAAAGGCTGACGATATTCTCGGATATGACCTTTATGTTTACAACACTGATAAGGCTCTCATCTGGGGTGAAGCAGATGAGTTTATCTCAGCCCCTAGACTTGATGACATTCAGTGTGTTTACACTTCACTCGTAGGATTCCTCAACGGAACTAGACGTGATTCACTCTGTGTTTACACAGTATTCGATAACGAAGAAGTAGGTTCTTCTACTCGTCAGGGTGCCGCATCTACATTCCTTCACGATGTACTTAAGAGAATCTACCTCGGTCTCGGAAGAACATTCGAAGATTACGAGACAGATCTCGCTAATGGTTTCATGATTTCAGCAGACAATGCTCATGCAATCCATCCAAACAACGAAGGAAAGGCCGATCCTGTAAACAGACCTGTTGTAGGCGGCGGTGTTTCTATGAAGTTCTCTGGAAACCAGAAATACTGTACAGATGGTTTCTCAGCAGCTCGTTTCAGACAGCTTGCTAAGGAAGCAGGTTGTGAACTTCAGGTATTCACAAACAGATCTGACGTTCCTGGCGGTTCCACACTTGGTAACATTTCAAACAACCAGGTACCACTTCCTACAGTAGATATCGGTCTTCCTCAGCTCGCTATGCATTCTCCTTTCGAGACTGCAGGTGTACGCGACGGACATGACTTCGAGAAGATTTGCGAAGTGTTCTTTAAGTAGTTTTGACAAATATATAAAAAAGTACAAAAAATACCGTTCAAATCACAATATAAATGCTGATTTGAACGGTATTTTTATGTGCTTTTATTTACTCTTGCTACAAGTACTTAAATAACACTTCGCAACAATTACTTATAGAACACTTCGCAAATCAATTACTTATAGAACACTTCGCAAATCAATTACGGACTGGACTTGCTTTTTGGCTAGTTTAGTCCGTAATTTTCTTTGATTTTTGGGGTGACGTACGGACCGTCACTTTCACCTGCTCCGTTTAGTCCGTAATTATCTTTGATTCTCACCATTCTATACGGACTAAACGGAGTGAACTTGTTTTTTAGTCCGTAAATTCTCCCGGCTTTCCTCGTTTTCTACGGACCAAACTCAAGTCAACTGCACTTTAGTCCGTATCAGGCCATAAAGCACACAAAAAAATACGTACTAAACCACCACCTACGGTAGTTTAGTACGTACACGCACAAAACACCTTCTACAGCAAACACTCGTCAATCATCTGCTGAACTACACGAGTACTTAAAGGCACCATCGACGACTCAAACGTCGCAATCATATTCTTTCCCAGAACATATCCATTCTGGTTGTAAAGCTCAATCTTCCTCACATTATTATTCGCGTACGAAATATTGTCCATCATTCCGAAATGCTCCCAGACATACTCTTTCCGCGTCCGCAGATTCAAACAAACAAAATCCGGTCTAACCTGCTTCCCCGCAAGCACAAGCGGCATCTCATACCTAAACGCCACACCATTCCTCTCAAGCGCACTCGCAATCATAAGTTCCGACTTCGAGCGAACCCTGACACCGCCACTCGTCTCATAAACAATATCCGACTCGATTTTCATCGGCTCATAGGAAAAAGCATTCCATCTACGTAAGAACTCCTCGTCACTCTCCATCACAGGCGAAATCAAAGCTCTGCGCCCTGCTGAAAACGCACCATACACATCCGCTAGCGAAGTCGCCTTCGCAAAAGCAAGATATGAAAGTACGAGAACATACTCCTTCCTCGCATATTCGAGCACCTTCTCGTCATAATCCCTTTGAGCAATCACTCGAGCGTTATCCAAATCAGCCTTCCGGACATACTTCCACTTCGCCCCATCTTCCTCTGTTCGCAAATAATACTGAAACTGATTATTACCTTTCTCCGTTCTACAGCCCTATTTCTTCACTATCTCCAAATCCAGATCTACGTCGCCCTTGATTCCTGGGACGCTGCCTGTCGCAGAATACTGCCAAGTTCTAAAATCATAAGGACTCTGCGGAAGCGGCTCATAATCCGCATACCACATCTCAACCCCTGTAAGCTTCGTCATATCAAGCTTCTTCGCCTGCCAAATCATATTCGCATAAAGAGCTGACTTGAACCCCTTCTCCTCAACTCTCTTCGTGAAAGCAAGCGAATTCTTCGTAAACTGTTCACCAGAAACACTATTCGTTCTAGCATCCTTCGCCCCAACAGTCTCCGGATCGTAAACCACCGGCAAATCAAGCACCTTGCCCTTAAGCATGTTCAATACGAAGTCAGCCTCCTCCAAAGCCTCCTTCTCATTCACCGCCTGCGCAAAGAAATACACGCCGACATCAAGTCCTGCCTTCTTCGCACCCTTGTAATACTCCTCAAACTTCGAGTCCTCCTTCAGCGCGCCCTCATTCGCATATCCGCGGAATCCACATCTAATATAAACAAACTCGACACCCGAAGCCTTCACCTTCTGCCAATCGATATCACCCTGGTGATACGAAACATCGATACCCATTCGACTGCGATAATTATCGTCATCGTACGAAACCTTCTTGCCATCGAGATAACCGATATGTGTATTTCTAAGCCCCTTCGTCTTCGGGAACTTCGCCTCGTCGATCTCGACGCCCTTCAAATCCGCCTCATAAAGCGGACCATAAGTATCATAAATCGAACTTCCATCCATCTTGAAATTCTTCACGTCATACACACATTTATTGCCCGCCTGAAGCTCAAACGTATGGCTGTAACCCGACGCATCGAGATATGTATACTTATGAATATCAGTAATCTTCTCCTTCGTGACCTCGTCCGCGCTCATAAACCGTGTAACCATCGTGCACCCAAGCACCGCAATCAGTGTCACAACTACTCCCAGAAAAAACGCAATCACATAACCTGTCTTTTTCTTCATACTTCCTCCTGAATATCAACTTCACCGCACAGACCAACCCTAAAATACTCCCTGATTTCATCAAGTTTCTCAGTCTGTCCAAGCGCCCACATAAGCTTAGTAACTGCAGCCTCAGTAGTCATGTCATAAGCCTCCATAACACCAATTTCACGAGCCCTCTTACCAGTCTCATAAATATTCAGGTTACTTCCCTCATACCTACACTGAGTTCCAACCAGAACAGCAACGCCCTGATCAATCAAATCCTCAAGCGCTTCTATGAAATTATCCTCTCTAAACGGCATTCCACCCAGACCAAACGCCTCGATGTAAACGCCCTTATATCCTGCTGCCGCAATCGGTCGAAGAATATCACTCTTAATCCCCGGATGCATCTTAATCACAGCAACCTTGTCCGAAATTTCGGACTGCACCTTAAAGATACCATGTCGCTCAGGCACCACGCGCGAATCCACCTTAAGTCCAAGCGAACTAACCTCAGCCACGTTAGGATAATTAATCGACTCAAACGCATCAAAACTAAGCGTACGAACCTTCGACGCACGGCAACCCAAGATGACCTTTCTATTAAACGCCACGTACACACCCGGATAACCCGCGCAAGCCATATAAATCGCAAGACGACAATTCTCCATCGCATCCGCAACCGGATGCTTCATCGAAAGCTGACTTCCCGTAATAACGACCGGAATCGCAATATTTGTCAGCATAAACGAAAGCATCGACGACGTATAAGCAAGCGTATCCGTTCCATGAATCACTACAATTCCATCGTAACTACCCGCTTCCTCACCAATCTTGTTCGCGAGATTCACCCAATCCGACGGCATAATATTCGCACTATCCACCGAAAGAAAATCCGTGAACGCGAGATCCGCATCACCTGAAACCATACGAAGCTCCGTCAGCATATCCTCCGTCGATAGCCCCGGCGCCATACCATTTTCCTTCATAACTGATGAAAGCGTTCCACCAGTGTTGATTATTAAAATCTTTTTCTCCATATTTATATCTCATTTCTGAAAAAGCGCGTGGCTCGCACCTTGTAGACTTGGCACGAACCACGCGCGTTTAATTTCGCACCGTGTTCTATTATCGCACACATATGTACACCGCGTAAACAGCATACATAAGAAGCATTGCGAGACCTTCCTTTTTATTGATTTCTCGTTTTGTGTATCCCACAATTCCGACGAATAGTGAGAACACAATCAAAATCAATAATATTATCCTGAATAATTGCAATCGTGCTAAGCGCAGATGACATACCGAGAACACCGAGAATATTAAAAAGGTTAGATCCCACGACATTTCCGATACTCATATCCAGTTCACCCTTACGCGCCGCAACTACCGAAGTCACAAGTTCAGGAAGACTAGTTCCCATCGCAACAATTGTAAGACCGATAATATTCTGAGAAATGCCGAATCCCTTCGCGATGATAACCGCGCCATCGACAACCCATTCACCTCCAAATTTGATTGCAACAGCACCGCCTACGATGAAGAGAATTGCTAAGATGGCTGATTTTTCCTTGGCAACTTCCTCTGATTCCTCATCAGCCTCATGTACGAGTTCAGCCTCAGCGATACTTCTCGCCCCGTGCTTTCTAATTCGCATTGCAGACGCTACACAAACTGCAATGTAGACGATGAGACCTGCAAAAAGCACGATACCTTCAACCCTTCCGAGCATCTTTCCTGTGACGCAGAATACAATGAGAAGCACAGTCACAAGTACTGAAAGCGGATAGTCACGCTTGAATACATCACGACTTACAGCGAGTGTCTGAAAAAGCGCGCTAAACCCAAGTACCACCATGAGATTGAACATATTTGATCCAATTACATTGGATACAGCCAGTGCGTTCTGACCTTTCATCGCCGCCGAGAAACTTACCGAGAACTCAGGCAAGCTAGTTCCCATCGCAACAATTGTAAGACCGATAATCAAAGATGGAACGCGAAGCTTTTTCGCGATGGATGAACTTCCATCAACGAAGAAGTCGGCGCCTTTAATCAGGAACACAAATCCTACTACTAGTAACGCGATTGCTTTTACAAATTCCATAATAAATCCTCTCTTCAAAACACGCACGCGGAGTAAAAAAATAATGAGACTCCTGCGTACCAAAATAAAAGATACGCATGAGTCTCATTATTTAAGGTTTGCCAGATTCAACTTCTACAAAACCCTGTTGAATCGAGGTTGTTGACAAACCACGTCCTAGGACGCCACTACTCCCTCATGTGAGTTATACTTTAGCAAATGTCTGGCTTATTAGTCAAGAAAATGTAGATAGAATCACAGTTAGACATGAAAGTGCAATCAAATTCTAGAAGCTTTTTCCTATATGTATGAAAGAGTTTTCAAAAATTAGTTTATAGAATTGACAGAGATTTTTTGCATTTAATATAATGAATTCAAGGGAAAATACGCATTCTTTATGCAGAATGCACAAAAGCAACTTAAGGTTAACTTATTTAAGGAGGATTCAAATGAAATTCTTACAGAAACTGGGGAAAGCTCTCATGCTCCCTGTTGCCACACTTCCTTTGTGCGGGCTTCTAATGGGTATCGGATATGCCCTCTGTCCAGCAACTATGCAGGGTGGTGATATCCACGGAGCAAAGATGCTCATCGGACTTTTCCTCGTAAAAGCCGGTGCAGCTCTCATCGACAATATGGCACTTCTTTTCGTAATCGGTGTCGGTGTCGGAATGACTGATGACCACGACGGAACAGGCGGAGTTGCCGCTCTCGTATCATGGCTCATCATGACTACACTTCTCAGTACAGGATTTGTTACAACTCTTATGCCAGAGATTGCAAAGAGCGCCACAAAGACAATCGCGTTCGACAAGATTGCAAACCCATTCATCGGTATCATCGCTGGTATCATCGGTTCAATGTGCTACAACAAATTCAAAGATACTAGACTTCCAGATTGGCTCGCATTCTTCTCAGGTAAGAGATGTGTTGCCATCATCGCAGGACTCGTTTCTATTCTCGTATCAGTAGTTCTTCTCTTTGTATGGCCAGTAATCTTCGGTGCACTTGTTGCTGTAGCTAGAGGTATCGCAAAGATGGACATCGTAGGTGCAGGTCTCTATGCATTCCTTAACAGACTTCTCATTCCTACAGGTCTCCACCATGCGCTTAACAACGTATTCTGGTTCGACACAATTGGTATGGGTGACCTCACAAACTTCTGGAAGGGCAAGACATCAGCAGATGTTTCATGGGACCTCGGCGTATACATGTCAGGTTTCTTCCCATGTATGATGTTCGGTATTCCTGGTGCAGCACTTGCTATGATCAAACGTGCTAAATCAGAGAAGAAAAAGATTGCAATCGGTATTCTCGGATCAGCAGCACTCTGCGCATTTGTCTGCGGTGTAACAGAGCCATTCGAATTTGCATTCATGTTCCTCGCTCCAGCACTTTACGTAGCTTACGCTCTTCTCTATGGTATCTTCACAATGATTGTAGCTGCCGTAGGATTCAGAGCTGGCTTCTCATTCTCAGCTGGTGCAACTGACCTCGTATTCTCAGCTCCACTTCCAGCAGCAAAGAATACTTGGATGATTATTCCTCTCGGAATCGCAGCATTCGTAGCATTCTATCTCGTATTCTACTTCATGATCGGAGCATTCAACCTTAAGACTCCAGGTCGCGAAGATGACGAAGAAGATTACGCTGAAATCGACAAGGGCGCATCTGTCGGAAACAAAGATTTCGCTGTTGTAGCAGCTGGCATCCTCGAAGCTCTCGGCGGAAAGGACAATATCACTTCAGCTGACTACTGTGCTACAAGACTTCGTCTCGAAGTAAAGGATCAGCTTCTCGTAAACGACAAAGCTGTAAAAGCTGCCGGCGCCGCTGGTATCATCAAACCAGGAAAGACTTCTGTTCAGGTAGTCATCGGCACACAGGTACAGTTCGTATATGACGAGTTTAAGAAGTTGATCTAAACAAAACTCGCCCATTCCGGGCAAGCTAGAAATCAAAATAATAAAAGGGTGACAAACCGTAAAAACTGTACCGACCCCCAAAAGTTAGACCTAAAAATCTAACGATTGGGAGGT
>DAISYI010000002.1:0-25804 GCA_036825385.1 Lachnospiraceae bacterium
GACTTCTTGAAAACAATCAGCAGATAAATCCAAGGATCAATTCAAATTTATCGACGTATAACATGATACTTGTTTTAGAAGGGAAAATATGGAATATAGAAGAATTAATGTGTCGGAGATAGATGCTCTCTGGGAATTACAAAAACTATATAAGTATGAAATCGGTGAAGAAGAACCCGATGAGCTAGGAAAGGAACGCTTGGTTAAAGCAATTGATGACGAAAGCATATTGTTTTTCGGTGTATGGGATGGCGACAAGCTCATAGGTTGCTGCTCAATCACTATAGGATTCTCAACATTTGATTATATGCCAAGTGGTGTGTTTGAGGATTTCTATGTTCGCTTAGAGAATCGACATAATGGTATTGCACGACAGCTAGTTAAGTTTGCATATGAAGAAAGCGGTGTTTCTTCTCTAACTGTAGGTTGCGCAGACTGTGATTTAGAAATGTATAAATCGCTTGGTTTTACTATTCCTTTGGGAAACTTATTGGCATTTGAATAACGAAAAGAAAGGGGAACAAAATGATCACAAGAGATGAAGCATTTGAACTACTAAAGAAATACAATAAAGACCAGTTTCACATTCAGCACGCTCTTACAGTCGAAGCTGTTATGAAATGGTATGCAAAAGAACTCGGTTACGCTGACGAGGAAGAGTATTGGGGAATCGTAGGTCTTCTCCATGATATAGACTTTGAGCTATACCCAGAAGAGCATTGCCTCGTAGCTCCGAAGCTTTTAAAAGAGGGTGGAGTAAGCGAAGATATCATTCATGCTGTTTGCTCTCATGGATTTGGAATCGAAACCGAAACAGGTGTGATGATAGATGTCGAGCCGACTCGTGAGATGGAGAAAGTTCTCTTCGCGGCGGATGAACTTACTGGATTAATCTGGGCAGCAGCACTCATGCGCCCATCAAAGAGCACCAAAGACATGGAATTAAAATCTTTAAAGAAGAAATATAAGAGCAAAGGTTTCGCAGCAGGATGCTCAAGAGAAGTCATAGAACGTGGCGCAGATATGCTCGGTTGGGAACTGAACGACTTACTCGATAAAACACTCCAGGCGATGGCAGCATGCGAAGATATAATCAATGAGGAGATGGCATGTCAGTAGTAACAACTCAGTATAAGACCTCAGAGAAACTAAATACCAGAATCTCTCTTCACGAGAAATACTCTGCGAACAAACAAGGCTTCAGCAACTGGCTTGTATCAAACTACGATATTCGTGAAGGCATGAGAATCTTAGAACTCGGTTGCGGAACAGGAAGTCTGTGGCTCGGACATGAAGATGAGATTTCGAAATGCGAACGCCTAGTCCTTACAGATCTATCTGAAGGAATGCTGGAAACTGCAAAACAGAATCTTGTCGACGGGAAAAAGCTTGAGTATCAAATTGCGGATATTCAAAACCTACCATTTGAGGACGATTCTACTGTGCTACATATGGCGAGAACAACTTTACTGATGAAATAATAACTTGGTTAAATGTCGAAGATATAGAGAAATAGTAACTTCACATGCAGTAGATGGAGTGATTGATTTGCCAAAAGATTATGGCATGTTTGTTTGCTGTTAGTTCATATGAACAAGTATTGAAAGGCCCAGTAGCATTTGGGGGCGTTAATATATTAGTTTAAAAGCGCCCGAATGGGCGCTTTTGTGATTTGGATTGCGAATAAGAAATATCCTTAGTATAATTATTTAAACGAGAAGGAGGTACCTATGATAAAAACTACACTTAAAATAGATGGAATGATGTGCGGAATGTGTGAGGCACACGTAAACGACGTAATCAGAAAAGTCGTTCCTGGAGCGAAGAAAGTATCAAGCTCACATTCAAAAGCAGAATCATCATTCGTTTCAGAGACAGAAGCGGACATAGAAGCACTTAAAGCTGCAATCGCTGAAACAGGATACAAAGTAACAGACGTATCTACAGAAGAATATAAGAAAAAACTATTTGGTTTAATATAAAAAACTCATTCAAGCGCCCGAAGAAAAGGGCGCTTTTGTTGTATCTAAATTAAAGAAACTATATAATGAAACGTGAGAGAAAGGGGGCAATATGAGCGTAATTGAAATCAGTCATCTGACTAGAGATTATGGCAATGGCAAGGGAATCTATGACGTTTCATTCGACGTAAATGAAGGCGAAGTCTTCGGATTCCTTGGGCCAAACGGTGCGGGAAAAACCACGACTATCAGACACTTGATGGGCTTCATAAATGCCGAGAAAGGAACCTGCAAGATAAACGGTCTCGATTGCATGAACGACCGCGAAACTATCCAGAAAGACCTCGGTTATCTGGCAGGCGAAATCGCCCTCTTTGATGAGATGACAGGCGATGAATATCTTCGCTTTGTTTCATCATACCGCGGGGGAAAAGCATCCAAGCGTAAGAATGATCTCATCGAACGATTTGAACTAGATGGAAGTGTTAGAATCAAGAAGATGAGCAAAGGTATGAAGCAGAAGATAGGCATCATCGCTGCATTCATGCATGATCCAAAGATTCTTATTCTAGATGAACCGACTAGTGGACTTGATCCTCTTATGCAGCAGAGATTTGTCTCTCTAATTAAAGAAGAAAGAGAACGAGGAAAGACCATCCTCATGTCTTCACATATATTTGAAGAAGTTGAGAAGACCTGTGACAGAGTAGGAATCATTCGAGAAGGAAAGATGTCGGATATCTCGTCCATAGAAAGTCTTCGAGCAGAGCATTCCAGAAAGTATAGAGTTACACTCGAAAACGCTGAAGAAGCAAGGTTATTTGCTAATGATTTTTCCGGAAAGGCAGATGGTCGTGAAGTTGTTCTCGAGAAGTTGCAGACGCTGGAAGAAATCTTCCTTAAATATTATGGGGAGGACGAGCGATGAATAAGACATTGTTTCTATATGAATTAAAGAAAGACATAAAGATGCTCTGCATATTCGCAGCAATCCTCACCATGTACATAGCGAGCGTAATCTGGCTTTATGATCCAGAGATGATGAAGAGCTTGGAGCAGATTTACACATCTATGCCTCAGCTTATGAATGCGATGGGAATGAAAGCTAGTGCACCGACTTTGATCGGGTTTATGATTTCGTATCTTTATGGATTTATATTCCTTGTGATTCCGCTGGTTTACATCCTGCTTAGAGCAAAGAGTCTTCTGGTAGATAAAGTCGAGAAGAACTCTATGGCTACACTTCTTTCGGCCCCAGTTTCTAGAAGAAAGATTGCAGTAACACAGATTGTGGAATTAGTTGTCGGAATTGTAATTATGCTAGTTTTTTCAACTGCTATGGAGATTATATTCAGTGAAATCTGGTTTGCAGGAGATCTAGATGTTTTAGCACTTATTAAAGTAAACATCGGACTTTTGACCTTATTATGTTTCATCGCATCCCTATGCATGTTTGGCTCAACATTCTGTAATGAGTCAGAAAAGATGCTCGGCGCAAGTGGAGGATTCTGTTTAGTCATGTATCTAATTAACATGATTAAAAACACAGGAATCTCAGATGACTTGGAGAAGCTTAAATACATAACCTTTTTCACATTGTTTGAACCAGAAGGTCTCGTAGAAGGAACGACGAAAGCAATCACTGGTTCAGTAACACTTGCAGTAGCAAGCTTGATTGTATTTATCACAACGGTAGTTGTGTTTGAGAAGAAAGACTTAGTTCTTTAATTGAAGTACAAAATAGAAATAGGAGGAAAAAATGCCATTTATTGATTCAAAAATCACATTAAAAGTAGAAGACACATTGAAGGAAGATCTGAAAACTGAGCTTGGAAAGCTTATTGGAACGATTGGAAAGCCTGAGTCATATCTCATGGTAGGAATCGATGACGATTACGACCTGTGGTTCGCAGGAAATAAACTCGAGAAAGGTGCCTATGTTTCAGTGAGCTTGTTTGGTAATGCTTCGAGAGATTCTTATGATAAGCTTACAGGTCAGATTTGTGATCTCTTTGCAGAGAAGCTCGGTATTCCTGGTGATAAAGTCTACGTGACATATCATGCGGTAAATGATTGGGGATGGAACGGTTCTAACTTTTAAAGAGGTTCTGAAAGGGAGTTTAAAAACAACACGAAACTGTTCAATAAATAAAGGAGGACACTATGCTTAATTACATTCATGACATACCTACAAAACTTTACTTTGGTAAAGGTCAGATCAGCCACTTAGACGAGATCCTTCGTGAGTTTGGTACGAAGGTACTTCTGACTTACGGTGGTGGTTCGATTAAGAAAATCGGACTTTACGATGAGGTAATGGATATTCTGAAAAAGGGTGGATTTACAGTGGTAGAACTATCGGGAATCAACCCAAATCCACGTATCGAATCTGTTGAAGAAGGTGTACGTCTCTGTAAAGAACATGACATTGACGTGATTCTCGCTGTCGGCGGTGGAAGCACAATTGATTGCTCGAAAGCTATTGCAACAGGAGTTTTTTATGAGGGGAATGATCTATGGGAGATGGTTTCTAATCACCATGGTCAGCTTAAAGCACTTCCTCTCGTAGATATCCTGACTCTTTCAGCAACTGGATCAGAATATGATGGTGGTGGAGTTATCTCAAATATGAAGACGAATGAAAAGCTTGGAAACAACTTTACGTTCCCATCAGCTTCAATTTGTGATCCGACTTACACATTCTCAGTTTCAAAGTACCAGACGGCAGCTGGAACAGCAGATATTATGAGTCATATCTTCGAGGGATATTTCTCAAGAACAGAAGATAGCGAACTCGCCGATAGTATCGCAGAAAGTGTACTTAAGATAGCGATAAAGAATCTTCCAATCGCGCTGAAAGAACCTGATAATTACGAAGCTAGAGCTAACCTCATGTCAGTTTCTTCAATCGCTTGCTCTGGTATTCCAGAATACGGCAAGCAGGATACATACTGGCCATGCCATTCGATGGAACACGAACTCTCAGCTTTCTATGACATCACACATGGTGTAGGTCTCGCAATCCTTACAGTGAGATGGATGAGATTCATTCTCGAGAAAGACCCATCTTGCGCATGGCGCTTTGTACGTTTTGCAAGGAATGTATGGGGGCTAACAGGAGATTACGAGATGGCACTCGCAAAGAAGAGTATCGACTGCTTAGAGAAATTCTTCCTCGATGTAGAGATTCCTATGACTCTTTCAGAATTAAACATAGGAGAAGAGCACATTAAGGAAATGGCTGCTCATGCAAATCGTGGAGGATTCCTAGCGAATGCATTCGTATCCCTAACAACAGAAGACGTAGAAGAAATCTACAGAAGATGTCTCTAATTGGAAAAAGCATAACGCTTTAAACTATAAGATAATACAAAAATCCCGAGTCATTTAGACTCGGGATTCTTGCTAGTTTGAATAATTGGTATGTTATTCCTTTTGAAGTAACTATATAGACAAAACTATTTGAAGAATTTCATTTCTTCATTAAGTCTGTCAGCGATTTCACGCAAGTCATTTGCAGATTCTGCAAGACTTGTAACTGTAGCAGAGAGCTCTTCTACAGAAGCTCCTGTTGTTTCAGATGAAGCGGCATTCTCTTCAGAAATTGCTGAAAGAGAAGACATAGCAGATGCTACAACCTTGTTTGAAGAAACACATGTGTCGGATTCATCGTTGATATTGTGAACACCAGATACAGTGTCATCAATATCGTGAAGCATTCCGTTTACAGCAGTGAGAGTGCTCTGAAGAGCTGCCTGCTGTTCGATGTTTCCAGCCTTAACTTCATCAGCTGCTTTAACAGCTTCGTTAGCTTCCTTAAGAAGCTCGTCCATTACAACTCTGATTTCCTGTGCAAGTGCTTCAGAGTCGTTTGCAAGTTTCTGGATTTCTGTAGCTACTACAGCGAATCCTCTACCTGCTTCACCTGCTCTGGCAGCTTCGATAGAAGCATTGAGAGAGAGGAGATTAGTCTGAGCGGCGATACCTGAGATGCCCGTTACGTGCTCGTTTATGTTTGTAACAGCGTTCTGAGTTGCTGTAATCTTGTCAGAAATACTTTCGATGATTGATGTCATCTTCTCATTTGATTCCTGAAGGTTTGTAAGTGATTCACTTGATTCCTCAGATGCTGACTTCATACGTGATGCAATTGAGTTAACATCATTTGAAGATGTCTTTACAGAATCAACTGCTTCTGTAATCTTTGATGTGTTTGCTGCTGCAGTCTGGATTTCTTCAGCCTGCTGAACAGCACCAGTAGCGATTTCCTGAACTGCTTCAGCTACGCTTTCTGTAGTAGCTGCAATCTGGTTAGCCATCTCAGAGAGACTTTCTGATGAAACGTCAACTGAATTAGAAGACTCTTTGATGTGGTTTACGATGCCCTGAAGTTTTTCAATAAGAGCATTTGTATTTCTTACGATGTGACCGAATTCGTCACCTCTAGTTGTATGATTTTCGATTTCAATAAATCTACCATCTGAAAGAGCACTGATAGATTCTTCTACATCGTTAATTGGCTTTGTAAATGTAAGTGCCATAAGGATTGAGATAACTGTAGCAGCGATGAGAGCGATTGCTCCGATGAGTACAGAAATCAGAGCACTCTTTCTTGCTTCAGAAAGAACTTTCTTAACATCTGTTGCGATACAAACAGTAAATCCTGATTCTGGCTCTTTTACATAAGCAACATAAGTTGCTTTTCCTGTCGCATGACTTTCGTAGACATCTGATTCTTTACCAGAAGTCATGTAAGGAGATGAAGCAAAACTTGTAGGTTCATCAGAAGCTTTGATTTCGTACTTGGCATGTGCTGCAAGTGTACCTTCTCTATCTACAATGAAAGATTCTGTTTTGTCTTCAGCGAGAATTTTGTGGAAGTCATTAAGTACGAATCCTCTATGGATTACACCGATTACCTTGTTTCCATCTTTTACAGGAACTGCGATAGAAATGTTTCTTGAGTTAGTAGAAGCACTAACCATTACATTAGAAACATTTTCTTTTCCTTTAGAAGCTTCTTTGAAATAGTCTCTAGATGAAATATCTACGCATGCTCCCTTGTCAGATCTGAGAACCATCATTCCTTTCATGTTTGAAACGACGATAGTATTCTCATCATCAAAGAGGTCGTTTACTGCGTCCATCTGAGGATAAATCTTGTCAGCGGGAGCAGTCTCACCTGATTTTAAATATTCGATAAGTTCAGGAGAAGCAGCAAGTGTCTTAAGAGAAGACTTGTTGTTCTGTATAATAGTTGAAATAGATGACTCAAGATACCAAGCCTGCCATTCGAGGTTGTCCTTCGCATCTGTTTTTGCTTTATTAGTAGAATTAACATAAGTGATTGTTACTACAAGAATAAGTGGAATTGCAGCAACAGCGAGCATAGTAGCTACGAGTTTAGTCTTTATGCTCTGTAAGAAGCTAATCTTGTTAGCTTTGTTAGGATTATTATTCATTGTTCCTCCTTGATTTAGAATTGTCATATCTGGCTCATTGTATACAATTCTGAGCCACACAAGCGACGATTATATCATGGAATATTATAGGAAGAAACAAAAAAATACATGTGGAAACCAAAAGATTCCACGTGGTTTTGGAAAGTTATTTGTGAAATCGTTCTCATAAACGATTTAGGTTAATTATATAAGCTTTTTCTGAAAAAGAATGCTAAATCTATAATCTTCACCCCACATTTTCATTTTAAATGCTATAATAACAAAGTAATTTTTCTGGGAGAGATTAAACTATGGAAGAAATGGAAACATTAGAACTTTTAAGAAGTATAATTTCACAACAGAATAGAGAAGAATTAGCGAAGTTTATCGAAGAGCGTGAGCCTTACGATTTTGCGCAGGAAGTTTCAGAACTTACAGATGACGAGCAGAACTACCTCCTCCTCATTATGGATGAGAATGAGCTTGCGAGTTTGATGGAGGAATCTGAGGACAGCGAGCGTATCAGACTGGCTCATAAGCTTGATGATGAGCGACTTCTTGTGGCTTTCTCCTACATGCAGAAGGATGATATCGTTGATATGCTCGGCGATTTCCCTATCGGTCGTAGGAAGCAGGTCGTAAATCTGATGAAAGCTTCAGATAGACGTATCATCACAGAACTTCTGAAGTATCCAGAGGATTCTGCCGGTGGTATCATGACGACGGCGTATATCGCGCTTCGTGAGAATCTGTCTGTATTTGAAGGCTTCCAGAAGATTCGAGAAATCGGTCCGAAGACAGAAGTAATTGAAACTATTTTTGTTATCAATGATAAAAGACAGCTGGTCGGTACATGTGACCTTCGAGATCTCTTAAATGCATCTCGTATGGTTAACATAAAGGATATCATGAATGAGCATGTAATATCTGTAGAACCTGAGACTGACCAGGAAGAAGTTGCGAAGCTCGTATCGAACTACGACTTGAAAGCGATTCCAGTTGTTACGAAGACGAATCAGATCGTCGGTATCGTAACTGTCGATGATGTTATCGACGTAATCGTAGAAGAGCACGACGAAGATATGCTCCAGCTCGCCGGTGTTAATAAGGAAGAAAGCATCGAGAGTACACTTATGGAGTCTGTAAGAATGAGACTTCCGTGGTTGTTCTTGAACCTTCTTACGGCGTTCTTAGCTTCGTTTACTGTTAAGCTTTTTGAGAATACTATTCAGCAGGTAGTAGCGCTTTCTGCAATTATGACTATCGTAAGTGGAATGGGTGGAAATGCTGGAACACAGACTATGTCCATCCTCGTTCGCGAGCTTTCACAGGAAGATATCAATTTGAAAGATTCTTTTAAAGCATTTATTAAGGAACTTTTGCTCGGCATAGTAAATGGCGCTGCAACAGGTGCTGCTACAGGTGTTATCGTATCTGTAGTTTATGGAAATCCGTTCCTCGGAGTAATCGTATTCTTTGCGATGATAGGTAACCTTCTCGTTGCAGGTTTGTTTGGATTTATAGTTCCTGTTTTTCTGAAAAAGATTAACGCAGATCCAGCGATTGCCTCTTCGATTTTTGTAACGACTGCAACTGACGTTCTTGGCTTCTTTATATTCCTAGGACTTGCCAGTGCATTTATGACATATTTAGTATAGTTTAGGAGTATTTCATGGAAAATAAAAAATTTACATCAATTGTCTTCGGGGCTGACGCACTCGGATATTCTTTCGCGCGCGAAATGTACCGCGTATATGGTGTAAAGAGTATTGTTAATGCATCTGTTATTCAGAAATACACTTATTATAGTAAGTTTACTGATTATCATACATATCCAGATGCTGACAAAGAAGACAATATGATTGAATGGCTTCGTGAGAATGCCGGTAAATTTGAAAGCACTCCACTTGTGTATGGTGGAGCCGGAGACTGGAGAGCCAGATCTCTTTCTAAACACAAGAAAGAACTCGAAGATTTAGGATATGTAATTCCATATATCGACTTCGAACTTCTCGATAGAGTTACACAGAAGGATATCTTCTATTCTATGTGTGACAAACTCGATGTTCCATATCCAAAGACTATGGTACTTCCTTTTGGTAATTCTTATGACAGCTCCGTACTAGACGGAACAGATATGAGAGTAGTAACAGAAGAAGATTTAGATAATCTCGAATATCCTCTTATTGCTAAACCATCAAACTCTGCTGGTTGGCACAACGCTGAAATTAGAGATAGACACAAGGTTTATTATGTAGAGTCTAAAGAAAGAATGCATGAAATCTATAATGATGTAAACGCCTCTGATTACAGCTATGCACTTCTTCTTCAGGAAGTTCTTTCTACAAGTGATGAGTCACTTCATTCGCTTACAACATTTTCAGACAAAGACGGAAATATGATCTTCGGTGTGACAGGTGATGTTCTGATTCAGGACAGAAGTGCTACAGGAATCGGAAATCCGCTTTGTATTCTCGGTGGAGACAGAAGAGATGATCTGCTCGAAGCTGCACAGAAACTTCTGAAAGAGATGAAATATGAAGGTTATGCAAACTTCGATGTTATGGATGGAAAGGATGGAAAGCCTCGTTTCCTTGAAGTAAACACTAGACCTGGACGAAACACATTCTATGTTTCGCTTGCTGGTTGTCCATTTGTAAAACCTATGGTTGAAAACTATGTATTCAAAAAGGATTTGCGCGAAGCCCTTACAGAGGATGAACTTAAAGCCGACAAAGAGTTCCTCTTCTCAATGGTACCTAGAAGTATCATTTCTAAAGAAGCGCATGGAGAAAAAAGAGAACGTGCTCTAAAACTATTTGACTCTTCAAAATGGGGTAGCCCGCTTCTTTGCAAAGAAGACACATTGAAGCAGAGATTCTGGGCAAGAATCAATTTCGAACACATGAGGAGTAAATTTAAATAATGAATTATATTGATATTACGATGATCGCAGTGATGGGGTTATATCTTCTGGGGATGATTGTAATTGGTATCAAATCTTCGAAGAAAAGCGAGAATGTCGGAGATTTCTATCTGGGCGGACGTAAGCTAGGACCGCTTATGACGGCGATGAGCGCAGAAGCATCTGACATGAGTAGCTATTTGCTCATGGGCTTACCTGGCCTCGCATATTTATCTGGCGTTGCAAACGTCGGCTGGACTATTGTGGGTCTCGTGCTCGGAACATACCTAAATTGGTTAATCGTTGCAAAGCGTCTGAGACTATATTCTGAAAAAACTGGAGCAATTACAGTGCCAGCATTTTTCTCTAAGAGATATGGCGACGAGAAGAATATCCTTATGATGATCTCAGCAGTGTGGATCGTAATATTCTTCATCCCATACACGGCTTCGGGGTTCGCTGCGAGCGGTAAGCTTTTTCACAGCCTCTTCGGCGTCGATTATCACGTGGCGATGGTTGTGAGCGCGATAGTAATTCTTCTATATACTACGCTCGGCGGTTTCCTCGCTGCATCCATGACTGACCTCATTCAGAGTATAGTTATGTCGATTGCACTTGTGATTATCCTCGTGTTTGGACTTCAGATTGCCGGTGGAAGTTTATCGGTGTATGAAAATGCGAAGAACCTTCCTGGATTTCTTTCGCTAATCTATGCGCATGATCCTGTGACAAATAAATCGGTTCCTCTTTCTATCATTGAAGTCATTTCAACTATGGCATGGGGGCTTGGTTACTTCGGAATGCCTCATATTCTTCTTCGATTTATGGCGATAGAAGATGAGAAAAAGCTCGTACTTTCACGTCGTATAGCTTCTATTTGGGCGCTAATCTCAATGGTGGTATCAGTTATGATTGGTATCATTGGACTCGGAATCTCAAAGAAGGGAAGACTTCCATTCCTTTCTGGATCTGAAACAGAGACTATTATTATTGAACTTTCGAAGATGCTTTCTAAGTATGGAGTTCTCGCTGCAATTATTGCAGGAATCGTACTTTCTGGAATTCTTGCATCGACTATGTCGACAGCAGATTCACAGCTTCTCGCAGCATCTTCTTCGATTTCATCTGATATTTTTAAAGACTTCTTCCATATCAATATGAGTGAGAAGAAGATGATGGTAGTATCTAGAGCTACAATCGTTCTTATTTCAATCTTGGGTGTAATCATTGCTTGGAATCCAAATAGCTCAGTATTCGGTATTGTTTCATTCGCTTGGGCAGGGCTTGGAGCTGCGTTTGGTCCAGTTATGCTTCTTGCACTTTTCTGGAAACGTTCAAATAAGTATGGAGCTCTCGCTGGACTTATAAGTGGTGGAGCATCTATCTTTATTTGGAAATTTATGGTAAGACCTATGGGAGGAGTTTTTGATATCTATGAGCTTCTTCCTGCGTTTGTAATTGCACTTGTATTTGAAGTGATTATAAGTTTAGTTACACCGAAGCCTGACGATAGTATCGTAAGTATTTTTGAACAGATTTAAGTCTAAATTGTGAACAAAAATACATTTAAAACGTTTTATATAGACTAAAAGTGTAAATATTTATTGAATCTTTGTTCGTTCGCCTTGTTTATTTGTCTGACAATAGTATAATTAAATTACAAATAAAAGGGCAAAACTGTCGAAAGGCAGTGACGCAAAGCTATAGGACCTGTAAAATGGTAGCCAGTTGCATCATAGTTGTTATAGTGGTGCAATCTGTCATTATAATGATTATAAAAGCATCGCTAATTATATTAGCGGTGCTTTTCTTTTTCACACACTTATTATACGGACATAAAGTGGTAGGGTAGCTCTTATGATGAGTAGTTGTGTAAGGAGGTAATATTATGTTAGACGTATTACAGGGATTTGTATTTGCAAAAAGTTCAAATGCAGTATTGGTTGTTATTTTTCTAGAATGGATTCTCGCAGCTTATGGTATCGGAATGACTTTCCAGGTGAAGCATCTCTGGGCGAAGGTTGTTAATGGACTTCTTTCAGTCGTATGGATTGCCTGCGCAGTTATGAATATGATTGCATTCCTTAAATAGCATCGTTGAGGGCAGCTTTATGTTGAGACGTATGAATTTTAGAAAAATATTCATCGTGACAGTGGTTCTTTGCGCTCTTTTTTCGATGAGCGGATGTGACAAAGAAGAGTCTCAGAGTCTGCCTACACAGAAGAAGTCTCGTACAACAGTTTCAAAAATATTAGTGCCAGAGGGTTTGGGATCGAATACGGTCTCGAACTCTTCTGGCACTGTTTATTTGGATCAGGGAAATATAAAGAAGGGCTTCGTGTCAATTAAGTATACGGGAGACGCTGACAAGGTTCAGGTTCAGGTGGAGAAGGACGGAGAGAGAACTCCATATCCTTTGCAGAAGGGAAACTTCGAATCAATTCCATTTACTGCGGGAGATGGCGTGTATAAGGTGAGTGTTCTGGCACATATCAAGGACAATAATTATCTCGTGGCTTACTCCCAGGAATTTGATGTAAAGATGGAAAGTGAGTTTTTTCCATTCCTTTATCCTAATCAGTACTGTAAGTATGATGCTTCATCTGATTGTGTTAGAAATGCTATCAAGCTTTCGGACCAGTCTGCTGATGATCTGGATTATATTAAAAGAGTTTACAACTATGTGATCAAGAACATCGATTATGACGAGGAATTTGCGAAGGCGATTCCGGTTAATTATATTCCTTCTCCAGATAGGACTATTCAGAAGGGAAAGGGTATATGTCTGGATTATGCATCGCTTACGACTGCGATGCTTAGATCACAGGGGATACCTACTAAACTAGAAGTAGGGTATTCGGGAGATGTGTACCATGCATGGATTTCGGTATGGACGAAAGAAACAGGATGGATAGATCGAGTGATCGAGTTTAAGGGAAATAAGTGGACACTTATAGATCCGACTTTGGCGTCAAATAATAGTTCGGATAGTGTTCGTAAGTATATAGGTGATGGAAGTAACTACACACTTAAGTTTGTATACTAAAGGGGCGTAGATATGTTTGATATAGTAAAGAGAGATAATATTAATTTTGAAGCTAATGATCTCTATCTGTCAGATTTTGCTGAACAGATGGCTGAGATTTTGAAATCAGGTATGACAGTAGAAGATGGACTTTCAATTCTATTTGAGGATTCAGAGGAAGGCTCAGAGGAAGCGAAGGTTTATGAGATTATGCTTCGTGAAATTAGATACCACGGTGAGCTTTCTACAGCAATGTCGATGGTTGGGGTTTTTCCGGAAGACATGCTTAGAATGGTGAGGCTCGGTGAGAAGACTGGTCATTTGGAGAGAATTCTTTATGCTCAGAGCAGGAAGTATAGAAGACTTGCTTATCTTAAGAAGAGTATGAAGGTTGCGATTTTGTATCCGGTATTTATTTCGCTGGTTATGATTATTCTGATTGCAGTCATTCTGATGTTTGTAATGCCTGTTTTCAAGAATGCGTATTCGACGCTTGGTGTCGAACTTAGCGGACTTGCGCTATTCTTCTATAATACTGGAAATTGGTTTGGTACGTTTGGACTTCCGGTCTTTGTGGTGCTGGTCTTGGTATTTCTTGTGAAGATTCTTATGACAATCATCAAGCTTAAGAAGAGGGAGAGAATATCTACTTCGATTCTTTATAAGGATAGAGATTTGATTTCCGAATGTGAATTCGCATCTGCTATGGCAACTTGTGTTTCAGGCGGAATCAATATCGAAGAGAGTTTAAGCATGGCGATGGATGCTACGGTATCAAAGGAGTTTGAACGTAAGATTATGAAGTGCCTAAATGCTTCTGAGTCGGGTATGGCGTTCTTTGAGTCTTTGGACAAAGCTGGAATCTTTAATAAGAGAATTATTCGTAGAATTCAGATTGCTGAGAAGACGGCTGAACTGGATACAGTTCTTCAGGCTATTGCGGATGATTTACAGAATGAGATTGATTATCTGATAGAGAGAAAGATGGCGAGGGTTGAACCTATATTAATAGGTGTGCTTTCTGGTATATCAGCGTTGATTTTGTTCTCTGTAATGCTTCCGCTTATGAGTATTATGAGCACTTTGTAGGAGTAATAATATGAGTTTGATTCGAAAGAATGTAAATTACATATTGATTATCGTGGTACTTGTTTCTTCTCTGTTTGTCCTGTTTAGAAGGGATACATCTCGTGAGAAAGAGACTCTCCAGAATGCGGTTGAAAGAGATATAACTGCGTATTATGCGAGGGAGGGTTACTATCCGAAGAGTATAGAGGTTATTGAGAAGGAGTATGGTCTCAGGTTTGATAGAGATAAGTATGCGATTGGCTATGAGGTGCGAGGAAACAATATCAGACCGTATGTTACGATTATCGAACTAGGAAAGAGGTAGTATGTATAAGCGTAGGATGGAAACTATTTTTCCCGTGTTCTTGTATATCGTATTTATGCTTATGATGATAGCGGTAACGATAGGTGCTGCGAGAAGCTATAAGGCTATTTCGGCTTCGTCTGATCAAGTGTTTGATGAAACGGTTTTTTCAGATTACATTCGGAACAAGGTCAGAACTGCAGACGAGGTTGGCGGGATTACGATACGTAATGATGATGGGACGCTAAATAAGGTTGGTGATCCGCCTGCGTCGTATCTCATGATTGGAAGTCCAGATAGTGAGGTGGCGACGTTTATTTATTCTTACGATGGGAAGCTGATGGAACTTACGAAGAATAAGTCGGAGGTTATAAAGAGTTCATCGGGAAATGAGATTCTAAGCGGAAGTGATTTCACGGTGGAGAATGTTTCTGATGATTTGATTAAGTGTAGTATGAAGATTAATGACAAGAAGGTCGTTATGTTTATCAATAGAGGGGCTGAAGCATGGAGCGTAGAAAGATGAGGGATAACAATCTAAAGAATGGTCAGTCATGGTTGTTTCTTCTGGAAATAAGTGTCTCTATGATTCTGTTCGTGGTTGCAGCAACTATTCTGTTTGGGTTATTTGTAAAAGCTCGTGTGAAGAGTGATAAGGCGAAGGCTCTTCATGAAAGTACGGTTGTTTTATCAAATATCACTAGCATTGCGAGAGATAGTAATTCTTTGGAGGAGATTGAGAAGAATCTTTCGAATGAGTATGAGGTGAAAGTTCTGAAGGAATCAGATGGTAGTAAGAAGCTTAGAGTGAAACTTGATTCGAAGAATTATGTGATTGTTAGTGCTTCTCGAGAGGAATATGGAATGAGGTATGAGATTTCTTTCTTTGAGAGTGGAAGTGATTCGGCACTGGATAAGGTTGATGTTTTTGAGAATGATGAGTTGTAGTGTTTAGGCGCTGGAGGTCATAATGGCGAGACCGTTAGGTGATAAAAGTGATTTAAAGGATTCGGTTTTTCGATTTAAACCTTATGGAATGGGAATGCCGATTATATTGGTTTTGATTGTCGTCTTGTGTCTTTTAACTTTCTCTGTTGTTTCTCTGATGACAGCAAGGAATTCGTATAGGAATGAGGAACTGTCGAAGAAGGCTTTTCATGAATATCAGGAAGCTGAAAACGAAGCTAATGAGTGGGTGTCTGAGATTCAGAGGAAGTATGCGGATGGTAATCGTGACGTACTCGATTATGAAGTGAGTAGATATGACACGAAGGATGGCAGTGAGATAATTGTGATGGAGAATCTTTTTCAGATAAATAAGAAGAAAGATCTCTATGTGGAAATCACGGTTGAGGTTGGGCTCGGAAAGAGTAGTCTAATAGAGGTGATGAAGTGGACGACTGTGAATAATGAAGATGTGTCTACTGAACAGACGGTGCAGGGAATGTAGATTTGAATAGGAGTTTATGTATGAAGCTTAATGCAGAAATGATTTTGAAGAAGGCTGTAGATTGGGGCAGCACGGATATATTCATCGTTGCTGGTAATTCGATTACGATGAGAATCAGTGGAAATATCGTGACATATCAGGGTGAGCCAGGTGAGGAGGACGAGACGCCTTTGATGCCGGCCGATACTGAGGCGATTATTCGTGAGATTTATGAGATGGCCGGTGGTCGTGATATTGAGCGTTTGCTTAAGACGGGCGATGATGATTTCTCGTTTGCGATTAATGGTTTTTCGAGATTTCGAATGAATGCTTATAGGCAGAGGGGAACGCTGGCGGCTGTTATTCGCGTTATTTCGTTTGATATTCCGAATGCTGTGGATATGCATATTCCGGATTCTGTTATTAAGCTTAGCGAGGTTCAGAAGGGGCTCGTGCTTGTGACTGGTCCTGCTGGAAGTGGTAAGTCGACGACTTTGGCTTGTATTATAGATGCGATTAATAGTTCGCGTGAGGCGAATATTATCACGCTTGAGGATCCTATCGAGTATCTTCACAAGCACAAGAAGAGTATTATAAGTCAGCGTGAGATTCATAATGATACTGAGAATTATTTGGTTGGACTTCGTTCAACTCTTCGTCAGAGTCCTGATGTAATCCTGCTCGGCGAGATGCGTGATTACGAGGCGATTTCAGTTGCAATGACAGCGGCTGAGACGGGGCATGCGCTATTTTCAACTTTGCATACGATGGGCGCAGCGAACACGATTAATCGTATTATCGATGTCTTCCCAGCTGACCAGCAGAGGCAGGTTTCTGTCATGCTTTCGATGGTTCTTACAGCTATAGTTTCACAGCAGCTTGTTCCTACGACGGATGGCGGTCTCATGCCTGCTTTCGAGATTATGGTAAATAATCCTGCTATTTCTAACTTGATTCGTAATGGCAAAGCCTACCAGATTGACTCTGTCATCGCCGCTGAGAAGGACTCTATGATGACGATGGATAATTGCCTGATTGAATACTATAAGAAAGGCATTATCTCTATGGATACCCTCAAACATTACGCAGTGAATGTCGAGATGGTACTGAAGAAGTTGTGATGGGGGTGAGTTTTAAGGCGGTCGTGGATGGAGTGTGCTGGCAGTTTCGGGCCGGATGCTGGTTGCTGTTTTGGGCTGGCGGCTGGTTGCTGCAGAATTTAAGATTGCAGCACCTTGCAGTAACCGCCTTTTGGGGCGGTTACTGCAGAACAAGCTAATTCCTCAAAATACAGCAAAAGAAAAAGCAAGTTAGTTGCTGCAAAATTGAAGATTGCAACACCTTGCAGTAACCGCCTTTTGGGGCGGTTACTGCAGAACAAACTAATTCTTCAAAATACAGTAAAAGAAAAAGCGAGTTAGTTGCTGCAAAATTGAAGATTGCAGCACCTTGCAGTAACCGCCTTTTGGAGCGGTTACTGCAAATGTTCTTTAATCAGCCTTTTTACAGTAAGTATCGAAAGCGGATGCTTAGAATCTTCCACTGTAACTAGTAAACTTTTTCCGAGAATATAACCATTAGACTCGTAAGCTCGTAGCTTATTCATAAAAGCGGCAACATATTCAGGTGAATCAACCATTCCCAGATGTTCCCATATAATTTCTTCTCGTGTTTTCACATTCAAAATAGTAAAATCAGGAAAATAAGTTGCTTGTCCCAAAGTCAAAGGATACTCATATTTGTAGGGTATATTAGCGCTAAATAACGCATTTGCTATAATTACCTCGGATTTTGAACGGACCTGATCGCCTTTATTAGTGAATAGTTCGCCTTTTTTATTGTAGTTAGGCGTCGAACTAGATTCTTCGGATTCCCATTTTGCGATAAATACTTCGTCTGGGGTATTCAAAGGCGTTATTAGATTCTTCCTAGCCTGGCTAAGTGAAGTGTAATATTCCTGAATATCAAACCAGTTATTCTTCAACTGATACAAGGATTTCAATTTCTTATATAATGATTTTAATAGCTTTTCGTTGTAGTCACGCTGAGCAATTGCTTTTGCCTTCCCGATTTCGCTTACGTGAAGATATTTGCGTTTAGGCTTTTCGCTCGATGACTTTTCATCATAAATAGAGTAGTAGTACCGCCCTTTTGTGGTAGTATAACTCAGTGAGCCTTTGGGTCTAGAGCGATGAATTTTCTCAAGCTTGTTTATTGATTTCTCAGTTTCTTTGATGGCGTTTTCAATATCTTCGAGTTTCATAGAACCCCCTTTTCAGAAATGATTATAGTTACTGCAGAATATCGTCCTTTATATTGTTTAATCCCTTCTTATTATGTGACAGTGAGAATATTCTAACGCAAAGAACTCAAAATGAAATTAACCGTTTATTAAATAATCGCCGTTTCTAAACAGAGGTTTAAAAATCACTAAACTTTAGTTTATAATATTATTCGATGGGAAAAAGCTCGGTAGGGCAACACTGGTGCGGTGTGCAGCCGATTGTTTCTCAGGAAAATTCGATTTTATAAAAAGTACAGAATTGATTTGATTAGAATAGAGGCTTAAATGGCAGGAAAATTTTACGCAGTAAGAGTTGGGAAAAAGCCAGGTATTTACTTGACTTGGGATGAGGCAAAAGTTCTTGTGAATGGCTACCCTGGTGCAATCTATAAGAGTTTTAAAACAAGAGAAGAAGCTGAAGAATTTATGCAGGGGAGTGGCGGTTATGGAAGCGCCAGCGTAGCTACATCGAACGCTGGCATGTCAAATACTAGCGGCGCAATAATACTTAATGATTCACTTGTTTCCAAGTCAGATGCACTTCGAAATCTAATGAATGTAGAAATAAAAAACATTGGAAATACGCAGGCGGCCCGTCAGGTTCTTTCGTCATACGAAACGAAGATTAACGAACTTTTCGAAGATGTGCTGAAGAATCCGGTAGATGTGCCGCTCATGATTACGAACGAAAGAGTAGTTGCTCTTCAGGAAAAATATGGTTTTCATATTGATGATGATTCTACGTTCGCACAGCTAACTGACGATGGCGAATTCTCAAAGCCAAGCGCCGATGCTATCTTCTTTGTCGATGGCGGCGGTGACAAAAGTGGAGCAGGAAATACAAGTAACAAGATACTTTTCGGCGCGGTGTGGTGCGATTTAAATGCAAATGAAATAAAGCTTTATCGCGGTGTGCTTAATCGTGGCGAAGACTTCGATTGGCTCTTTAGAATGTCAAATGTAGCAGGCGAAGAGCTCGGTGCACTTCTTGCAATGTATATTGCGAAAAAGCATAATATTTCAACTTACTATATTTATCAGGATAATAACCTGCCGGCGAAATACTTTACAGGCGAGTTCAAAAGAGTAAACAATGAAGATGACTACATGCTCATGCTCTTTGTCAGTGAAAGCGCAAAGCATCTTGAAGCAGGTCACGATATAAGATTTGTTTATGTTCCTTCGGAACACAGCAAAACAAAAACTCCAAAACAGAAAAAGGAAGTCTATGAAAAACAACCAATCAAAAAACTTCCATTCGAAAACGCAGAATTCTTAAACGGAATCTCTGATGCGTTGGCGGATTTCAGTTTTTAGCACTGTAGGAACAGTACGTTGCCAACGCATATCTATTACAGTACAGTGCGTTATCAAGCCTTACGTATTACAGAACAGTACGTTGTCAAGCCTTACGTATTACAGTACAGTGCGTTGCCAAGGCTTACTTGAAGCAAAATTAAATACAAAAAACATAAAATCAACCTGTGATGAGATTTTCTATCGAAGAACAGGTTGATTTTTGTTTTTTGCAATAAACTTTTTCCTCAAAAACCCTTGACAACGCACTGCTTATACTGTATATATTAACATATAAACAGTGATATAAACAGTTCACTCCGAACTCTTATATCAGTTTCCTACAAATCAGAAGAAGGTGGAAGAATGAAGATATTGCAAAATAATGGAGTTCCCATTTATCAGCAGATTGCAGATGACTTCAGAGAACAGATTCTAAGCGGTAATCTAGAGAATGGGGCTTATCTCCCATCGATTAGATCACTTGCCAGAGATTTAAAAATCAGTGTTATCACAACTATGAAAGCATATGATGTTCTCGAAGAGGAAGGACTTATATCCGCCGTACAGGGAAAGGGATTTGTTGTAAATGCTAGGGACACAGAAATGATGAGGGAACAGAATCTCAGAAAAGTAGAAGAATCACTTCTGGAGGCGATTCGTTGTGCAAAACTTTCAGGGTTAGATTCTAAAGAGTTGGTATCGACTTTACAGACATTGATTAAACTAGATGATTCAAACTTTTAAGAAGGGAAGGACTTCAAGTTATGGAAATGAGAGAGAAAATTCAGTTTGCTGATGTTATTACAGCACAGAACATTGAAAAGAAATATGGAAAGTTCGTATTGAACATCGAAGATTTCCATGTTCCAGCTGGATACGCTACAGCGCTTATCGGAGAAAATGGAGCAGGTAAGTCAACACTCCTCGATATTCTTTCAGGAGTAAGACTTGATTACAAAGGAAGAGTAGACTTCTTTAGAGACGACACAGAAACAGGTTCCTTTGACGGCTTAGGACAGGACAAGAAGAACAGAGGAAACGTAGATCCATTTGCACCAGGTCTCGTAGAGCTTAGAGAAAGAATCGGATTTACATCACCTAACGACTTCTTCCCACCAGATTGGACAGTAAAGCAGGTTGAAGAAGCTTCAGAACTCCTCTTCTCAAATTTCGATAGAGAGAAGTTCAATGCAATCGTTTCAGAACTTGATATTCCTACAGACAGAGTAGGAAAGAAGTGGAAGAAAGTATCACAGCTTTCAGATGGTAACAAGATGAAACTCGAACTCGCAACAGTTCTAGCTAGAGACACAGATCTCCTCATCCTCGATGAGCCAGCATCTCCACTTGATCCACTTATGAGAGATAAACTTTGCGACATCATCCGCCGTTACATGGATGAAAAGCAGAACCGCTCAGTATTTTTCTCAACACACAACATCGCAGACATGGAGAACGTAACAGATTACGTAATCATCATGGAGAACGGTGAAGTGATCGAAACAGGCTTCACAGAAGACCTCAAAGAGAAGTACGTTATGGTAAAAGCTGATGCAAGCGCATCATCTGAACTCGAAAACGTACTCATCGGTGCTAGAAAGACATCAGTCGGCATCGAAGGCTTGATGGAAGCTTCAAATAAAGAAATTGCTGACAGAAATGGTGCTGTATGTGAAGTTCCAAATCTTACAGAGATTTCGGTATGCCTTATGAAACAGCACTCACATTTAGGATAGTGAGGTAAACCATGAAACGTAGCATCATTAACGAATACAGGATTTTTACTTCACCGATTTATCGAATCGTTGTATGGCTACTCCTTCCACTCGGAAATGCTGGATTGGCCTATGCACTCCGCAGAGAACTCGATGTTCTCGCCGGAAAAAACATTGATTTCACAATGAGCTTTGAAACTGGACTCATCCTCATGATTATATGTCTTCCGGTTTTCATTCTTACATTCGTAGATCCGCTCGCTGACATATTCTTCATGAAGATGTATGAGAGGAAAAAGCTTGGATGTATGAAATTTCTACACGGCTCATCATACGGAAATCATTTCATGAAGTCAGCTATAATCGGAGATATGGTTCGAAGAATACTCACAGTAGGTGTTGTACTTTCAATTGTTTACTTCGGATTCCTCGATACATGCGGACTCGGAATGGATTGGTTTGTTTCAATGAACCTTATCTTTGTAGCGCTAATTTCCATTTCTGTTCTCGTGTCAAGATATGGCGATTCATTTGTAACATCAATGATTTTTGATATGTTCGTTGTGTACGGCTCATTCGCTGGCCTTGCATACCTTATGTCACTGGATAAAACATTCTGGTATGTCGCAGACGGAGTATCAGTATTATTACTAGTTTTATATTTCTACGATTTTCATAAGAAATTGGAAAGGAGTTATTTCGATGAATGATATTAAGAAATCTTTCAAAATGCTCAAGTTTTGCTTGAAACCAAAGACAACATGGACATTTATTATTATATTTACACTTATCGGACTTGCATTTGAAGTGTTCTCATGCATGATTAAGCCAGATTTCTTCTATGGCCCAATGGGAGGACCGACACTTTCGTTCCCGCTTGGCGCGCTGTTCATTTTGCTTCTTCCAATGTACTTCGTTCAGATGCAGTACGGCCTTGGACTCTTCGGTTACGTAAGGTCTTCAGGTTTTTCCAAGAAGATGTTCTGGGATGCGAATAACATTGTATATTCAGTGTGTTCTTTTATAGTTTTTTCCATCGTCGTTCTGAATAGATATATTCTCGTTCAGAATCACCCTGAGTACATGAGCGCAGCCAAGGTCGCAATCATGGAAGCAGCGTTTATGTCATTGATTTTTACAATCTACTCAGGTGTTGTGTATAAATACTATGTAATCAGTGTAATCCTGTTCTTCCTCATCTACTTCCCAGTGTATTTCTCACTTGTAGATATCGGAATCGGATTCAATCTGAATTCACTTCTCGGAAAAATCAGAGAGCTCTCATTTGGTGAAGCTGCGCTCTATGGTTATTTGATGGTAGCTGGTTCGCTCATCCTGTATATGATTCTCGCGAGAGTATTCTATAGAGCACCAATTAGTAGACTAGTATTTAGATCATATCTTAAGAAGAAATAGAGGTTTATGATGTACGAAAAAAGAAATCCCAAGATGAAGTCACTTCTATTGGTTTCATCAATTATTACAATGGGCGTTATTACTTTGATTTGGGTTCTTGCGGTTGTCTTATGGGAGAACTTCATGAGTAAGTATAACTTGGATATTATTGGGACTGGTGTTATCGTACTCTTATGGGTGATGTCTTTGATATCACCCTTTGTTCGTTATAACTGGTACCGCGCTAGAATTACTGAAGAAGAAATCGATATTCGTGAAGGCTTCCTATTTATATCTGAATGTATTATTCCGATTGAGCGTTTGCAGAAGATAACGATGGAGACTGGTCCGCTGGATCGCATGTTTGGAATGACGAAAGTAAACGTTTTCACCGCTGGTGGAGATGAAACAATTCGCTTTCTTGAAACGGAACGAGCAGAAGAAATTTGTGCTCAACTCAAAGCACGAATCAATATGTACGCAAAGGCAGATAGAGAAGAGTAGCGGAGGTGTATCATGGGAAAAAACATAGAAAAGCTACATGAACACCCAACTAAGATTCTCGAGATGATATGGAAGATTGTAATTGTCGCTATTTTCTTCTTGTTTGGACAGGTTGATACCTTAATGGAAATCATTAAAACAGGAAAGATTACAATCGAGGACAAGACATCTATGATTGTTCTAATGGTAGCCTTTGCTGTGGTTGTCGTTCTAATTATAATTAGTATAGGGCGCTGGAGAAAGACTACACTAGAGATTTCAAATAATCATCTGATTCTTCATAGGAAGACGGTATTTGAAAATAAGAAGGAAATTGCGATCCCTACGATTTCAAATGTAAACCTCGAGCAGAATTTATTTGAGAGAATTGTAGGAACCTATAAAATAAAGATTGATACAAGCACTATCAGTACATCTGAGAAAAATGATATTGTTTTTTTGTTAAAGGAAGATGATGCTTTCCGTGTGAAGAATACGATAAATGCAATTCTTTATGAGGAAGAGGTTCAAACTGATGTCGCTATAAATAGTGATCAGGATGGAGTTGGAAAACAGGACAAGAATTCTACAGTGAATGGAACTTCTTGGAGAAAAGAAGATTATGATTTTTCAATCTCTGATTTTGAAAATCTAAAGTGCTCATTTGCAGAATTCTCTGCAATAGGTATAGGCGCATTTTTGTTTTTGATTTTTATTGCTGTAGCCGGATTATATCTTCTCGGAGCAACTCATGGTGATGCGAGTTCCTATATTGCATTTGTTGTTTTGTTGCTGTCAGTATTTGCTTCTGTATTTAAATCATCAATTGGTATATGGCTTAGAAACTATGATTTTAGGGTAAAGAGAATTCGCGATATGATTTATATCACATCAGGTGCTTTGAAGGTTCGAAATTACTCTGTTCCTGTATCAAAGATTCAAGCCCTTCAGATTAGCTCTACAGTGTTTGGTAGGCTTATGAATCGATCATCAGTTACTGTACTAAACGTAGGTGGTGAGGATGAAGATGTTAATGGTCAGTGGCTTCTTCCTGCGGTTAAGAATACTGAAATAAAGGGTATTCTAGAAACAATCCTTCCGGAATATCAAATTAGAGATGATGTTTTTATAAAACGTCCTAAGAGAGTTGTTTTGCTTGATATTTTAAAAGGGCCAATTATGACTTCATTGACATTCATACTTGCATATTTTGTCTTCGTGTATATTAATGAACAGGTAATTCACATGAAGAATGAGTGTTTTGGAGTTCCTGTATTTTTCTTTGTGATTATAGCAGTGTATTTTGCTGTGGCTTTTTCAGAGAGTGTACTCAAAGTTGCATTCAAGCAGAAGACGAAGGGTATTCGTATAGAAAGTGATTATATTGTAGTTTCGGATGGCGATATTGATAGAAAGATATTGTATGTTCCGTATGAGAAGATTCAGTGTATTCATGTTTTGAAAGGGCCTCTGCTTCGTTTGTTTAAGCTTGAAAAAGGTCGCATTGATATTCTGGCTTCTACAGCATCGAGAAATATTGTGATTCCTGAGTTTGATTATGATATATTAGATGAGACGGAATTAAAGTTTAGAAAAACGTTCTAGTTCGCTAGAACGTTTTCTTGTATTAAGATGTAGAAAGGGTTTTGGATGAAGTTTGTAATTCAGAGAGCGAAGAATGCAAGTGTTGAAATAGATGGAAAGATTAATGGTCAGATTGATCATGGTTTTGTTGTATTCATTGGAATCGGAGAGGGCGATGATAAGGCGACAGCGGACAAGCTTTTGAAGAAGATGCTTGGACTTCGAATTTTCTCGGATGAGAATGATAAGATTAATCTTTCTTTAGAGCAGGTTGGTGGCGAACTTCTCTTAATTTCTCAGTTTACGCTTTATGCGAACTGTAAGAAGGGATTCCGCCCAAGCTTTACAGATGCAGCTAAACCTGATGAAGCTGAGGCACTTTATGATTATATTGTTTCGGAATGCAGAAAGATCGTTCCTCATGTCGCAACTGGCGAATTCGCCGCTGATATGAAAGTTAGCCTTTTAAACGACGGCCCATTTACAATTATCCTTGATTCTAGGGATTTGTAAAGGAAAGCTACATCCGCAATTTCGAAACGATTGGGGAGATTACTTCCCCTGAGATTGAAGTACAGATCATATTCGAAACGGTTGGGGAGATTACTTACCCTAAGAGTAAAGCAAAACTATATACGAATTCATAAAAACACATGTCGAAAAGCGTTTATATTGCTTTGAGACATGTGTTTTTTGAATTCGAAGACTTATTTAGTTACACTCAGGGCAAGTAATCTCCCCAACCCTTTCGATAATATGGTGAAGCGAATCAACTAGCTCTCCATCAGCTGCTCTATAATACATTTCCTTGCCTTCTCGTCGTGAAGTAATGAGTCCGGCGCTTTTTAAAAGCTTTAGATGATGTGATACTGCTGGACTAGTCATGTTTACTGCTGCAGCAATATTGATT
>DAISYI010000002.1:25814-31997 GCA_036825385.1 Lachnospiraceae bacterium
TACACATTCTTCAGCGTGGCAGAGAAGCCAGAATATCTTCAGTCTACTTGGATCGCCAAGCTGTTTCATAGCAGATGAAACTGATTCGATAACAAAATCATCTGGAATATGGTCAATAATTGATTCTATATTTTGCTCCCCATGATTATGTGGGAGAGTGTGATTGCTTGAGTGCACATGTTCATGTGAATTTGTTTTGTTTGCCATAGTAGAATCTACCTTTTCTATATTTGTTAGCATCACAGATATTATACCACATAACCAACTTGAATAAACGATTAAAAAAATGTTTAATTATCATTGACAAAATCAGAAATAAAGAGTACTATGTAATCAACAATTAAACAAATGTTTAATCGAGTGACACAACTCGTTTTAGAAGGAGAAGAACAATGAAGAAGACTTATAAGATTGAAGTAGATTGCGCTAACTGTGCAGCAAAGATGGAAGAAGCTGCGAAGAAGACAGAAGGTGTAAAGGATGCAGTTGTAAACTTTATGACACTTAAGATGAAAGTAGAATTTGAAGAAGGCGTAACTCCAGAAGAAGTTATGCCAAGAGTACTTGAGAACTGTAAAGTCGTAGAAGATGAGTGCGAAATCTTCTTTTAAAGAAGTGGAACAAATTCAGCTTTTTTAGAACAGAAGAATGCACCTGATTTGCTAGACTTGGAGGGGCTTATGAACAAGAAACAAAAGAAGAATTTAATTCGAATAATTGTCACATCTGCGATGCTCGTCGGACTTTATTTCGTTCCGTTCGAGGCGATTGACAAAATGCTCCCAGTTGATGGGCTCTTGCGCTTTTTCCTGTATATGATTCCGTACCTGATTATCGGAAACGACGTTCTGCTGAAAGCATTTAAGGGCATCAAAAATAAACAGCCTTTCGATGAAAGTCTGCTTATGGCAGTTGCGACGATTGGCGCTATTGTTCTCGGGCTTGTAAAGAGCGGCGATTATGTAGAAGCAATCGCAGTAATGCTGTTTTACCAGATCGGCGAGTGGTTCCAGAGCTACGCAGTCGGCAAAAGCCGAAAAAACATCACTGAGCTCATGAACATCTGTCCAGATTATGCGAACATTGAGGGTGAAAATGGGCTTGAGCAGGTCGACCCTGACGACGTTGAAATCGGCACGGTTATCACAGTGCTCCCTGGCGAGAAGATTCCAATTGATGGAATAGTAGTTAGCGGAAAAAGCACAATCGATACAGCGGCTCTTACCGGCGAATCTCTTCCTCGAGAAATTCAGGAGGGCGATGAGGTTATCATGCCTTCATATACCAAGATTCTGGAACTTATCGAAGAAGCAAGTTCGAGAAAGTCGAAGTCGGAAGCTTTTATCACGAAGTTTGCTCGTGTTTATACACCTGCGGTTGTATATGCTGCGCTTGTGCTCGCGTTTATTCCACCAATTGTGAATTTCGTAATTGGAAATGGAAATACATTTGCGGTTTGGGTTTATAGAGCTCTTACTTTCCTTATTATAAGCTGTCCGTGTGCATTGGTTGTAAGTATTCCACTTACTTTCTTTGCTGGAATCGGTGCGGCTTCTCATGAAGGAATTCTAGTAAAGGGGTCAAATTATCTCGAGATTTTGTCGAAGACAAAGGTTGTGGTATTTGATAAAACTGGAACTCTTACTCGCGGTAAGTTCGACGTGACTGATATCCATCCTGATAGGATTTCAAAAGAAGAACTTCTTCATCTGGCAGCTCATGTTGAGAGATATTCAAATCATCCGATAGCAGTGTCGCTTCGCCAAGCTTTTTCCAATGAGGCGGATGACTGCGAAGTCATCGATACTGAGGAGATTGCAGGTCATGGCGTGAAGGCTCGCGTGAATGGACATGTGGTTTGCGTTGGGAATCGCAAATTCATGGAGTCTTTGAATGCGGATTGGCATGAATGCGAAGATGATTTCGGCACGGTGATTCATGTCGCAATCGATGGCGAGTATGCAGGACATATTCTGATTTCGGATGTTGTAAAGGAGCATAGCGCGGAGGCAATTCGTTCGCTTAAGTCGATTGGTATCAGAAAGACGGTTATGTCGACTGGTGACAAGAAGGAAGTGGCGGAACATGTAGGTCGAGAGCTTGGCCTCGATGAGATTCACAGTGAACTTCTTCCTGCGGACAAGGTTTCTCGTGTAGAGGGTCTTCTTGCAAATAATGGCGAAAATGATATACTTGCTTTCGTTGGAGATGGAATAAATGATGCGCCGGTTCTTTCTCGCGCTGACATCGGTATTGCGATGGGAGCTTTGGGATCGGATGCGGCGATTGAGGCGGCTGATGTCGTGCTTATGGATGACGATCCACTTCGCATAGTTAAGGCAATCGGCATTTCGAAGAAGTGTCTTCGTATTGTAAATGAGAATATTTATTTCGCAATTGGTGTGAAGGTTCTGTTTTTGGCACTTGGTGCGCTTGGCCTAACAAACATGTGGGGCGCGGTCTTCGCCGACGTCGGAGTAGCAGTGATTTGTATTTTAAACGCAATACGTTGCTTGATTACGAAGTAAGGTTTTTCGAATAAGGAGATTGAATTGAACATAGATATAGCTTGTGTTGGAAAAGTAAAAGAGAAGTTTTTTCGCGATGCGATAGACGAGTATTCTAAGAGATTATCTCGTTATTGCAAATTGAATATTCTCGAGGTGAATGACGAAAAGACTCCAGACAACGCTTCTGATACGGTCGAAACGCAGATTAAGGACAAGGAAGGCGAGCGACTTTTAAAGGTCATCCGCGATGATGCGTTTGTGGTCGTACTTGCAATCGAAGGCAAAAACCTTTCTTCCGAAGAGTTGGCTGCGAAGATTGACAGCCTCGGAATCAGCGGGAAGAGCAGAATCACTTTTGTAATAGGTGGCTCACTCGGGCTTTCTAAGGCGGTCATGGATAGGGCGGATATGAAGCTTTCGTTTTCGCGTATGACTTTCCCTCATCAGCTAATGCGAGTGGTGCTCCTAGAGCAGATTTATCGTGCTTATCGAATCAATTCAAATGAACCATATCATAAATAATTTTGGCAGTGGCTTCGGCCACTGCTTTTTTGTGTTTGCTGGCGTGAAGATGGGGCTGCTTATTGGTCGCGAAGAGGGCGCTACTTATGGGCGCTCAATTTATAAAAGATAGCAGTCGATTAAGCTGTTGATTGCGCTCATAGAAAGAGTAATGTTTGAAGTTTCAATTGAGATTAACAAGTTTTTTCCGAGCATGTAACCATGTTCAGTCAGTATGTCGTATTTCTCGATGTTTCTTGCAATGTATTCAGCGTTGTCGGCCATTCCGAGGTGTTCCCAAATGTACTCCTGACGTGTTCTTTTGTTTAGCACGGTGAAGTCGGGACGGAAGATGCGCTCCTCAATTGTGATTGGATACTCGTATCGGTAGGGAATCCCGCGCGAATTTAGCAGGTTAGCGATTATGAGCTCTGATTTTGAACGCACGCGCTCGCCGCGATCTGTGAAGTATTTTTGAGGTGTGTTTTCTCCGAAAAAACCAGGTTGGTAATCAACACTTTCCCACCGTTTTACGTATTCCTCGTCAGAGAGAACAAGTGGTTTGATTAGTTTTGATTTCGCAGGATGCAAATTTCGCTCTTTTTGTTCGAGTGTGTAGAGGTTTGCTTTGACTTGTTTTAAATAGGGTAATTCAGCATTTATGTTCTTCTGTAGTTTTTCTTCATATTCATGTTGTGCAATATTGCGAATTTTGTGTTCGTCCTTTCGCCGGATGTAGGTTGGCTTGGGTTGCGAGGATTGAGTGGATTCTGGTGAAGTGGCGTTAGTTTTGTGGCGTGTATTTTCCTGTGAGGTGCTTTTGGAAGTTGGATAAGTGCAAAAGTAGTAGTGATTTTTGCTTTGAACTACTTTGATTCGCATACCTGGATCTTTAAGATTGTGTTTTGCAATTTTTGTTTGTAGCTTTTCGAGAAAAGCAATTCGTTTATCTATTTCTTCTATTATCTTATTCATTTAACCTCCTTTATGAAATATGTTGTGCGAATTATTGGGGCTTGGATTTTTAAGGGGGACAGCACGTTTGAGTATAAATGTTATTGGTTCGCAAGAACATGCGCTGAGAAGATATAAGTGGATATTTCTCAAACGCGCTGTAAGAGATATTTTAATACTTTGTCTACAAAATAGTTCTTAAAAGTCGTTCATTATAATTAAGAAATGTTTAGAAAGAATCAACATTTGCAGTGGATAATTTATGTTCGTAAAGATTTGTTTAGAATTGGAATAACCTAGGTGTGTGAGGAGCTGGAATGAGATGGTAAAGTGTGGGTGAAATGCGGGGCTTGCTCGGTGTTATTTCACAATTGACAATAACAACAGATTTGGAATAACTCGGAAATTTTGAGTTTGTGAAAATTATTCCATTAACTGATTTAAATCGAGATTTGGAATAACTCTTCAGAAGATAAAGCAAGTTGGGAAGAACAAAATTATTCTTATTTTTATGATCTAGTGTAATAGGAATAACTTTAAAGGTGATAAAGCAGGTTGAGGAAGGAGAGAGTTATTCCTATACCAGAGAATAGTTAAAATTGGAATAATTTCGACTATACCAAACCCTTTTAACTTGCTTTGTGTTATTCCAGAACTTGCCGGAGAGCAAAACTGGAATAACCGAGCCGGGCGGAAACGGCGCCACCTGGCTGAGACTCGCCACCTCCGCTCGTAGGTATGAGGCGGCGCCGCACTGCCCCACTTGTCAACAAAAAATCCAAACTTAAAGAAATCTTAAGGTTCCCTTTATGTTACCTTAAGTTTAGTCATATATATTGTATTAGGACAAAGATGTAAATTAGAAGAGGAATAAAAATGGCTTATAACACAAACACCTATTTTATACTATTCTTGCCAATGGCAATGGTACTTTACCAGTTGGCACCGAAGAAGCTTAGATGGATGACATTACTTATCTCAAGTATTGCGTTCTTCATGTTGATTAGTAAGCATCTTATTTATTGGGCGCTTATCACAACAGCAATCACATACCTCGGTGGAATATTTATAGATAGTATAAATAAGAACACAGAAGTTGATGGACTTGATAAGAAAGCACTGAAGAAACTTAAAGAGAAGAGAACAGGACATGTAGTTAGAATTTCAATTCTCCTCGTAGTAGCAATCTTAGCAGGTCTTAAATATACAAACTTCACTATTGAAATCGTAAACAGCATTTACGCATCAATCGGAAATACACATCAGATTTCATTATTGAAGATACTTGTTCCTATCGGAATTTCCTTCTATACAATGCAGGCGGTTGGATACCTCCTCGATGTGTATTGGAAGAGAATAGAAGCAGAGAGAAACATTCTTAAACTTCTCCTCTTTATGATCTTCTTCCCAACACTTATGGAAGGACCTATCTGCAGATGGACAGATTTAAATGAACAGTTATTCAAAGGCGAACCAATCACAGGAGATAGCTTCGTACAGGGATTCATCAGAATCGTATGGGGTCTCTTCAAGAGAATGATCATCGCTGACAGATTAAACGCAGCGGTAAACATTTTCTACAAACCTACAAACCAGTTCAACGGACTTATGGTTTTCATTGCGATGGTTGTCACAACAATCCAGCTTTACATGGAATTCGCTGGAACAATCGACATCGTAATCGGTTCAGCTCGAATCTTCAATGTAAAACTACCAGAGAACTTCAGACAGCCATTCTTCGCCAAGAGCGCTGCTGAATTCTGGAGAAGATGGCACATCTCACTCGGTACATGGTTCAAGAATTACATATTCTATCCAGTATCGACATCACCACTTATGAAGAAGTGGAATAAATGGGGACGTAAGCACGCAGGAAAGTATCTCACAACAGTTGTAACTTCAGCAATTGCACTCTTCCCAGTATGGATGCTAAACGGACTTTGGCATGGACCTAAGATTCCATACATCATGTACGGAGTTTACTATTTCGTGATCCTCCTCGCAGAAGTAATGCTTGAGCCAGCAGGACACGTATTCTGGGAAAAAATGGCACTCGACGAAAATGGCAAATTCGTTTCTGCGTTCAGAATCGTAAGAACATGGATTGTAATCCTCGTCGGAGAAATGCTCTTCAGAGCAGAAACACTTACACAGTTCGTAAGCATGCTTAAAAACATGTTCGTAGGACCATTCGATGGAGGCTTCATGGCAGGACGCA
>DAISYI010000002.1:32007-41809 GCA_036825385.1 Lachnospiraceae bacterium
TATGTAGTAGTTCTCGCTGGACTCATCATCGTGACTGTCGTAGATATCAAACTAGAGAAGAATCCAGAAACACTCGAGAATATCCCATCACTTCCAACAGCTAGAAGATGGGCAATTTACTATTCACTTATTATGGCAATCGTAATATTTGGAGCATACGGCGCTGGATATCAGCCAGCAGACTTGATTTATGCAGGATTCTAAGAGGAAAGAAAGATGAAGAAATACGCAAAGAATGTACTGTTTTTAGTAATTCTCGGTTTATTAATCTATGTACCTGGTTTGTTTTTGACATCAAAGTTCATGAGCAAAAACCACCTTGCAAACGGCAAAAACGGCGTACATCAGAAACTTGCAGTTGAGCCAAAGAACTCACTCGACGTCATCGTACTCGGTGACAGCGAAAGTTACACATCAGTTTCACCAATGCAGCTTTGGAGAGACTACGGATTCACAGTATATGCAGCTGGTCAGCCAGGCGCAAAACTTTCTGAAACAAAGGAAGTCCTTAGGACTGCGCTTAAGAGACAGAATCCAAAGGTGGTAATGCTTGAGACAAACTCAATCTTCAGATTCGAAATACCGAAGAACGAAACACAGAATTACATTTCGGAAAAAGCATATAAGAAGTTACCCCTGCTTAAAGAGCATAACGCTTGGAAGTCTCCATTCATGGAACTCAGAGGAAAGACTTATAAAGGCTTCGCAATTTCATCAAAAGTAAAGCCTTACGCAGGTGGAGAATACATGATGTCAACTTCAAAAAGAATGAAACTCGAAGCTGACAATATTGAAACACTTGAATCAATTAAGAAGATGTGTGAAGACAAAGGAGCGAAATTCGTTCTCTACTCAGCACCATCTCCAAAGAACTATAACTTTAAGAAGCACAATGCACTTACTGCTCTTGCCAAGAATGAAGGCGTCGATTATATCGACATGAATATGTATGTCAAAGAACTCGACATTGACTGGCTCAAAGACACAAGAGATAAAGGAGATCACTTAAATCTCGCTGGAGCTGTTAAGACTACAAACTTCATGGGACAGTATCTTGCAGAGAATTATAATCTTCCAGATAGAAGAAATGATTCATGTGCTGAAAGATGGAACAAACTTGAGAAGCAGTACACACATAAATGTAATAAAGCAGAAAGCAAGTTAGATGAGAATGCGAAGACAGCATTCCTTAAGCTTTTCAAAGACTGAAATTAGGACAGAAAGAAGATTTAAAAATGGTAACAAATTTTAACTCAGTATTGGATGTAATTGATAATACTGTAGAAAAATTTGCAGACAGAAATGCTGCAATTGATCCAAATAAAACAGTTAGTTGGTCAGAACTTAGAACAGAAGCAAACCACATCGCAGAGGTTATTCTCGACAGAGTAAAGCCAGAAAACAGTGGTTATCCAGTAGCAGTTTTCTCAGAGAAAAATGTTACACTCTTAGCTTCAATTATGGGTATTAACTATGCCGGAGGATTTTACACTTACATCAATCCAGAACAGCCGGCAGAAAGAATCGAGAAGATTCTTTCAGTTTTAGATCCAGAGCTGTGCATCGTAGAAGATACACTTTTAGACAGATTCAAAGAAGTAGAATTTGAATGCGATTGTTTGACTTTTTCAGAAATAGATGCATCCAATGTGTCTGGTAACCTCCCAGTTATTAGAGAAAACGTAAACCGTGAGACTCCTCTCTATGGAATATTTACATCTGGTTCCACTGGAACTCCCAAATGTGTCCTCGTATCTCACGGCGCAGCGATGGATTTTATAGATCACTTTGTTGAAATATTCAACTTTAAAGAACATGATATAATAGGTAATCAGGCACCGTTCGATTTCGATGTTTCTATTAAAGACATCGTAACAGCTTACTTCTCTGGAGCTTCACTTGTGCTTATACCTAGAGAATTCTTCTCTACACCACCTAGACTTCTCGATTATCTCTGCGATAATCACGTTACTACACTTACATGGGCGGTATCAGCACTCTGCATCGTATCAGGACTCAAAGGTTTCAGCTACAGAATCCCTGAAGATGTAAAGAGAGTAATGTTCTCAGGTGAAGTAATGCCTATGAAGCAGCTCGAAATCTGGCAGAAGAATCTCCCAGGAGCACGCTTTGTAAACCTTTACGGACCATCTGAAATCACATGTAACTGTACTTACTTCGAACTTGAAAGAGAGTACGGAAGAGATGAGAAGTTGCCACTTGGAAAGGTTTTTCCATGCAGAGAAGTACGACTCTTAGACGATGAAAATCGTGTAATTACTGAGCCAAATGTTCCTGGTGAAATTTGTGTAACAGGTGAATCACTTGCAATCGGATACTACCACAATGAAGTTCAGACGAAAGAACATTTCGTAACTTACACAGAAGCTGACGGAAGAGAAGTTCGCATGTATAGAACTGGCGATATGGCTGAAATCAAAGAAGATGGACAGATGTATTTCGCTGGACGTAAAGACTTCCAGATCAAACACATGGGACATAGAATCGAGCTTGAAGAAATCGAACGAGGAATCAATGCTGTCGACGGAGTAGAACGAAGCATCTGCACATACGATGCTGACAAGAAGAGAATCACAGCATTCTACACAGGAGATATGGAGAAGAAAGAACTCCACCTCAAACTGAAAGAGAAACTTCCTGTTTACATGGTTCCAAACAGATTCAACCACGTAAAGGAATTCCTTCTCAACAAGAACGGAAAGATTGATAGAAAAGTACTGAACGAATTGGAGGTTATTTAGTGAGAAGTTTAAAAGATTCAACACTAAAGAATGCAGTATCAGAGTTCGGCTCACCGCTCTATATTTTTGACATCGACGAATTCAGAAACAGATTCAACTATCTTAAGAAAGAATTCGGCTCAGATATCAGTGTAAATTATTGTATGAAGACAAATCCATTCCTGACAAAAATCTCAGTGGATTTAACAGATAGAATCGAAGTGTGTTCATACGGCGAATTTCTCATCTGCAGAGATCTCGAAATCGCCCCTTCGAAGCTCCTCATCTCAGGCGTTTTGAAGAAGTATGAAGACATGGTCGAAATCATCAAATACGGAAAGTCAGAAGCTGTCTACACAGCAGAATCTGTAAACCAGGTAAAGGTGATGAACGACATCGCTACGAAGATGGGAATCAAGCTAAATGTATACTTCCGTCTGAATTGCGCACAGTTTGGTATGGACGAGGATACTATTATCTCAATCCTCAGAAACGACGATTATCACGCAATCGAGTTCTACGGAATTCACTATTTCACAGGAACTCAGAAGCATAAGCTGAAAAAGCATGAGAAGGAAATTGCAAAGTTAGACGCATTTTTCGAGAGAATCTACACTGAAACAGGAAAGGAAGTATTAAACCTCGAGTACGGTACAGGATTCGGTGTTCCATACTTCGTAGATCAGGAAGATGGAATCACAACTCCAGAAATGCTCTTCGAGTTCAAACAGCTTCTCAAGAATATGAACTGGAACGGCCATGTTTCACTTGAAATGGGTCGTGCATTGGCTTATAGTTGTGGTTACTACGCAGTAACTGCAAGAGATATCAAAACTAGTGATGGAAAAAACTACTGCATTACAGATGGTGGTATCCATCAGATCAATTACGACGGACAGCTCAGAGGTATGTACAGACCTTTCATGAGAACAATTTCTATGTCAAACACTGAAGGTTTAGAAGAGAAACACTACAGTGTATACGGATCTCTCTGTACTACAAATGATGTTCTCGTAGCAGATTATGAATCTGTTGAAATAAAAGATGGAGATATTATTGTATTTGAACGCGTAGGAGCGTATTCTGTATATGAAGGCATGTCATTATTCTTGAGTCATGAGCTTCCAGGAATCTGCTTCTATAGTGAAGAAGATGGACTCGTATCAGTCAGAAGACAGCAGGAAAGCTACAGACTTAACACACCACATGCCACAGAGTTCAACATTAATCTTACTCCTAGCATTGAAATGCAAATGAGTACAAAAGAGTTATAAGAAAGAGGAATTATTATTATGGATCAGTTACTTGAAATCTTAAATGACATTGACGACAGCATCGACTTTGAAAACGAAGTAGCTCTTATTGATGATCACCTTCTCGATTCTTTCGGAATCATTTCACTCGTAGGTGAGCTTGAAGACGCTTATGACATCTCAATCGATGCATCAGAAATGACACCAGAGAATTTCAATTCAGCAGAAGCTATCTTAGCAATGGTAGAAAGACTTCAGGAAGAGCAGTAATTAATGGAAAAGTATCGCGTACTAATTGCAGAAGACGATTTAGACATCGTCAGAGTATTAAAACTATATCTCGAGAACGAAGGGTTCGAAGTACTTTCTGCGTCAAACGGTAGAAAGGCATATGAACTCGTTCAGGAAGAACATGTCGATATCGCTCTTGTAGATATCATGATGCCTGTTATGAATGGATATGAATTTATTCAGAAGGTAAGAGGAACATATAACTTCCCAATCATCATCGTATCTGCGAAGAGAGATGACAGTGATAAAGTTATAGGCTTAAATATTGGTGCGGACGATTACTTGACTAAACCATTTAATCCGCTCGAAGTAGTGGCTAGAATTAGATCTGCATTAAGACGATTCTATGAATTTAATCCGGCAATCACGACGGATGATACGGCAGAGATAAAAGTAGGAGATATGAGGATTGACCAGAAATCTTTGAAATTCTTCAAAGGTGAACAGGAAATCCTCCTAACACCTACTGAACTGAAGATTCTGATGCTTCTTATGAAGAACCCAGAGAGAGTATATACGAAGGTTCAGATTTACGAATATCTGAACGGTGAGTTCTATGTAACAGATCAGAACACAGTTATGGTACACATGTCGAACATTAGAAACAAAATTGAAACGGATTCGAAGAATCCAAAACATATCATTACAGTTAGAGGCTTGGGCTACAAATTCAGCGAAGGAAAATAATCATGAACCATAAGGACAAAAGAAAATCAAAACCTTGTGATTTTATAGAAAGAATTCGTTCAAAGAAAGATGAAGCTCCAAGCTTCTATCTTTTTTTGCTTAAAGAGTTCGTAATGCTCTTCGTTGTCATCATCATCCTTACAGGAATGATGCTGAAGGCGGGAAGAATTCTTGCAGAGAAGAGTTACAGGGCACCTAGAGTAGATCGAGTTATAAAGCAGACGGATGCTTTAGAATCAGAGAACTATAGCAGTATCGAACTTAAGAATTATATCGGTAAGAAGGGTTACATCGAAGTAATCGATGATAAAGGAAAAATCTATTACTCTTCAAACCCACTCAAGAAGAATGAATACGACGAGCTTACAGTTAAGTACATTGAAGATGTAAATAAGGATGTTTCCTATACGATTTATCCTATTTATAAGAACAATGACAGAGGTTATCTCGTAACTCGATATGAAATAAATGAGAAGAGTGGTGACGTAATCAATTCAATTGCTGTAATCAATTCGAAGAATGAAATTCTCTATACAAACATGGAATTCAAAGGAGAGAAGATTACAGAAGCTGAACTTGAGTATCTGATGGGCTCTGCTGAGAACCTTCAGGACTACGGAATCATCCTTCAGAAATATAAGTTTAAAACAAATAATGGTGACATCAGATACCTTCTGATTCACTATGAAAGTCCATTTGATAGAGCTGATAGAATTACGGCTAGAGGACATTTCCTAATTATATTTGTATATATTATCTGCGTGCTTCTCGCAGTTCTCTTCGCTATCATCAGACTCGGATCGAAGATGCGTAAGCCACTTCGTCAGCTCCGTATAGCGATGAATGCATTCGCAAACGGTGATAGAGAACAGGTAGATATCAAACAGGGAACGAGAGAGTTTAATCAGGTAGTCGAAACCTTCAACAATATGGAGTTCGAACTTCGAAAGTCAGAAGAGAACCAGCAGAGAATGCTTGCAGATATCTCTCATGACCTCAAGACTCCTATTACAGTTGTACAGGGATACGTAGATGCCATCAGAGATGGTCTCATTCCGAAAGAAGAGCAGAAGAAATACTTAGATGTAGTCAGCCAGAAGACGGCCGTTATGGTCGAACTCATCGACTCATTTAGTGCCTATGCTAGACTCGAACATCCTAAGTTCAAGTACGACTTCGAAAGAGATGATATCTGCGAATACTTCCGCGAATACGTAGCGATGAAGTATCAGGAACTTACAGTAAACGGCTATAATGTTGAAGTAGATATCCCAGAAACAAAGGTTATCGTAAACTTCGACAAGACCCAGTTTAGACGCGTTTTCGAGAATATTATTTCTAACGCCGTAAAATATACTGAAAGTGGAACGACTATATACTTTTCGTTAGTCGAAGGAAAGGATATAATGAAGATAGTGATTGGAGATGATGGACCAGGAATTCCAGAAGAACTCCGTGAGAAGATCTTCGAACCATTCGTCGTAGCAGAGAATGCGAGAAGTAACGGACAGGGTTCAGGCCTCGGACTTTCTATCGCAAAGAAAATCGTCGAAAATCACAAGGGAAGAATTCGTATCTCAGACTACAAAGTTGATGGTAAAGGTACATTCTTTGAAGTCATTCTTCCGGTTTCATAAATCGATTGCTTTTCGGGGGGATACTTATGGGCAAAGCAAAAGCAAACCTTTCGATGGAAAGTTCAGTAGATACACTTCCACTCGGAAGATATCCACGACCAGAATTGGTTAGAGATTCTTTCATTTCACTGAATGGACAGTGGGAAGGCGGAGTAATGGTTCCGTATCCACTTCAGTCGAAGAATTCACATTATAAAAGGGAACATGTTCCAGAAGAATATACATATAAGAGAAGTTTTACTCTGCCTTCTGATTTCATAAGAGACAGAGTAATCCTTCATTTTGGTGCCGTCGATCAGATTGCTGAAGTCTATATCGACGGCAAATTTGTAGGAAAAAACGAGGGTGGCTACATTCCTTTTTCCTACGATATAACTTCCTTCGTCGAACCGGGTAAGGAGCACAAACTCCGAGTTCGCGTGGTCGACAGATTATCTCATCATTATCCATATGGAAAGCAGAGAAAGAGACGCGGTGGTATGTGGTACACCCCGATCACCGGAATATGGCAGAGTGTTTGGATCGAGTCGGTTTGGAAAGACTATGTGAAAAAAATAAAAATCACACCTGACTTAAAGGGCATCACTTTGGAGGTAGATTCTACTGCAGCATACTGCGATGTTAAGATTTACTATCCTAGTGGAGCTAAGGATCAGAAACTCGTAAAGGAATTCACCCTGTCCAAATATATGGACACTGAATCTGGAGAACTTAAGAGACATATCACGATTGATAATCCTAAACTCTGGTCACCAGAAGAGCCAAACCTCTATGATATTACGATTAGAGCCTTCGATGCACTAGACGGAGCGACTTATGACGATATCGTACGAGAAGGATTTAATGGGAATCAGAAATATGATCTAGTGAAGTCCTACTTCGGACTCCGTACAGTTTCAGTAGAGAAGGTAGGAGAGAAAAACAGATTAATGCTAAATGGGAAACCATACTTTTTCCATGGAGTATTAGATCAGGGATATTTCCCTGAAGGAATATATACGCCGAATACGGAGCAGGATTACTTCGATGATGTCAGACGTATGAAAGAACTGGGGTTCAATACGATTCGAAAGCATATCAAAGTAGAGCCATCGGCTTTTTACGAGGCGTGCGATAGAATAGGCATGATCGTTTGGCAGGACATGGTGAACAATGGTAAATATTCGTTCATCCGTGACACAGCACTCGCGAACCTTGGAAAGCAGAAGAAAAACGATACGCATCGTCCGATTACACTGAAGACGAAGCAGATGTTTACGAAGACTTTCGATCAGACGATTGAGAGGCTGTATAACTTCCCTTGTGTTTGCTATTACACGATTTTCAACGAGGGATGGGGACAGTTCAATAGCGACAAGTTTTACGAAAGATTGAAAGAGAAGGATGATACTAGAATCGTAGATTCAACTTCGGGTTGGTTCTGGCAGGACCTTTCGGATGTCGACAGCTTCCATGTTTACTATCATCCGGTAGTATTCGATGAGTCGGAAAGACCGGTTGTGGTTTCGGAATTTGGTGGATACTCGCTCGTGGAACTAGGTCATATGCTTGATGACAAGGTTTCGTACGGATACTCTAATATGAAGGACGAAGTCGAACTTATGTCGAAGATTGAGATGCTCTATCTAAACGAGGTAATAGCAGAGATTCCGAGAGGGTTATGCGGTACGATTTATACGCAGGCCTACGACGTTGAGGACGAGAGTAACGGGCTCTACACCTACGATAGAAAGGTATGCAAAGTCGACAAGGAGCTTATGCAAAATATAGCGAGAAAGCTGAAAGAAGTTTACAAATTCTAAATGAAATTACAGAGTTATGTGGTGAGAGCTGCATAACTCTTTTTGTATTTATGTGGAAACATTCTCTTTCCACATGCAAATTTAGTGTTTGTATTTGAATCTGTACAATTGTGCTAGAATTAAATGGTCAGAAAATTAACAAACTAATCGATAGAGCTGGTCTTCACCTGACCGAAGACCAGCTACTTTAAAGGGAGGAATTATGAAGTACAGAGAACTTTTTACACCAATTCAGATTGGTAAACTTGAAGTTCCTAACCGCTACGCAATGGCTCCTATGGGACCTCTTGGTCTCGGTGATTGCGAAGGTGGATGGAATCAGAAGGGTATCGACTACTACACACGTAGAGCAGCTGGCGGAGTTGGTCTCATTATCACAGGTGTTACATTCAGTGATACAGAAGTAGAGAAGCCTTCATTCCCTAATACGCCAAACAGCACATACAATCCTGTTCAGTTCGTTAGAACTAGCCGCGAAATGACAGAGAGAGTACACGCTTATGGATCAAAGATTTTTCTTCAGATGAGTGGTGGATTCGGACGAGTAACTATTCCTACAAACCTCGGAGAGTTCCCGCCTGTATCAGCATCTGAAATTCCACATAGATGGCTCGACAAGACTTGCCGTGCACTTACCAAGGAAGAAATCAGAGGAATCGTTGAAAGCTTCGGAAAGGGTGCTTACAACGCAAAGAGAGCTGGTTTCGATGGTGTCGAGATTCACGCTGTTCATGAAGGTTACCTGATCGACCAGTTCGCAATTTCATTCTTCAATCACAGAACTGATGAATACGGCGGATCTTTAGAGAACAGACTTAGATTCGCAAAGGAAATCCGTGAAGAAATCGCTAAGACTTGCGGATGGGACTTCCCGGTTGCAATGAGATATTCACTCAAGTCTATGGTAAAGGACTGGAGAGAAGGAGCACTTCCAGGTGAAGAGTTTGAGGAAAAAGGCCGCGATATCGAAGAGGGTATCGAAGCTGCAAAACTCCTCGAGAAATTTGGATACGACGCACTCGACGTAGACGCCGGAACATACGACGCTTGGTGGTGGAATCACCCACCTATGTATATGGAAAAAGCTCCATATAAACGTTTTGCAGAAATCGTTAAAGAGAACGTATCAGTTCCAGTTATTATGGCTGGTCGTGTAGACAACCCTGACACAGCTCTTGAATGCCTCAATTCAAACATCTGTGACATGGTATCTCTCGGACGTCCACTTCTCGCTGATCCTGATATTGTAAAGAAGATTAGAACAGAGAAACTTTCAGAGATTCGTCCATGTATCAGCTGTCAGGAAGGCTGTATGGGACGTATCCAGACATACTCGCTTATCAACTGTGCAGTTAACCCACAGGCTGGTAAGGAAAGACTTAACACATACA
>DAISYI010000003.1:0-4568 GCA_036825385.1 Lachnospiraceae bacterium
CTGGATTCTCAGAGCATGCACTTACGGTAGGTTCTGCGATTAAGAATATTATCTTAGTAGATCTCAATACTATTATTAAAGAAGCACGTGCAAGTTAGAAATTAAAAATAGAAATAATAAAGGCTATCCGCTACAGCGGATAGCCTTTTCTTTTAGAAATCAAGAACAGAGAAACGATAACCTGTCTTTGATTTAAATGTCTCTCCTGCCTTTATAAGCGGCTTAGGGAAAGAATCAATGTTTACACAGTTCGGGAAGTACTGTGTTTCTAAAGCGATGCCATCATGTGGATGGAATGCAGTATTGTTTTTGCCAATTGGTGATGGCTCGAGATAGTTACCCGTGTAAATCTGAATACCTGGCATATCAGTGAAAACTTCCATAGTTCTGAATGTTCTAGGGTCATAAAGAGAAGCGACCTTTTTGAAAGAACCATCCCAATTATTGATTACAAAGTTGTGGTCATAGCCTTTTCCAATTTTGATAGGTGGAAAATCGAAGTTTTCCACATTTTTGATGAGAGCCTGTGGCTCTCTGAAATCCATAGGAGTACCTGTAACATTGGCGAGTTCTCCTGTAGGAATTGAATTAGCATCTGTAGGTGTAAAATAGTCTGCATCTACCCACAGCGTAGAATCAAGTAGTGGACGAGCTCCTGCTGAAAAACCACTTAAATTAAAGTAGCTGTGGTTTGTCGGATTATAATATGTGTCTTCTGTATTAGAAGCAGTATATTCAATTTCTAGCATATTATCAGGCGTTACTCTGTATGTTATATCAAGAGTGAACTTTCCTGGCATAATGGAATCCTCTTCGTTAGTTTCGAGATGGAAAGTGATATGATCCTCTTTGTGTTCCTTTACATCCCAGATTCTGTGATGAAATGGAGGGATGGCATTTCCGCTGTGTAAGCAGTTATTTCCCTCGTTAGGGTCGAGATTAATCTTTTTTCCATTCAAAGTAAATGATGCATCTTTAATACGATTTGCAAAAGGCGCAACAGAACATCCAAAACATGGAGCGTTTACGTAATATGATTCTAAATCTTTGAATCCAAGTGCTACATCAGTGAAAGTGTTATCACGTCCTGGAACAAAAAGTTCAAGAAGATTGGCACCGTAATTCATAAGGGTTGCACTCATTCCCTGGGCGTTTTTAATGGAAAAACGATATATTTCCTGCCCGTCTTTCTCGCCCCATAAAATCTTTTCCATAATTATCCCCTTTCGACTTTAATAATTTCTCGATTTATGTCATTATATCATAGACTAGAAAGTGTAGAATATATCTATGAACGTGAAGAATCGAAAACGAAAAAAACATAAAGGTTTATGGATACTTTTGAAGATCCAAATTGTGCTAATTCTCCTAGTGATAGGTGGATTGGCTTATTATTATGCGGGCGGATATGCGAAAAAGATTGCAGAACTTCACGATGATGCAGTAGATTTGGTTGCCTCTTCAGATGAATACACTTTTAAAAAGAATCAGACGAGTATCGCATATGATTGTAATGGAAATATGCTTTCGGTTATGAAGGGCGAGAGAGATACTTATTATCTATCTTTTGATGAAATCCCAGAAAATGTGAAGCTGGCTATGGTCAGTATCGAAGATAAGAAGTTTTATCGTCATAGAGGTGTAGACTATAAAGCTATCGTACGTGCTGTATGGGCTATGATTAGAAATAGAAGTATTACGCAGGGTGCATCGACTATCACGCAGCAGCTCGCACGAAACACTTTCTTAAATCAGGATAAAACTTGGGAAAGAAAGATTGAAGAAATCTATATTGCAGTAGAGTTAGAGAAGAGATATTCCAAGGATCAGATTCTCGAATTCTACTTAAATAATATATATTTTGCGAATGGATACTATGGGATAGAAGCGGCTGCTCATGGGTATTTTAATTGTGGAGTAGAGGACTTAACACTTTCTGAAACAGCATTTCTCTGCGCGATTCCAAATAGACCTGAAAGCTATAATCCAAGAAAGTATTTAGATAATACTGTTAAGAGAAGAGATAGAATTCTTCGCAATATGTATACGGACGGAGTAATCAAGGAGAGTGAATATCTCAAAGCTAGAAGTGAAAAAATAACTCTTCGCGATTCTGAAAGTGTATATAACAATTACCTTGAAACCTACATGAGAGAATGCGCCACGAAGGCCTTAATGGAGGTGGATGGGTTCAAATTTAAAACTGAGTTTAATTCTGATTCCGAGAAAAATAGATATAAAATTGAATATAAAAAAGAGTATAAGGCATGTAAGAAGAAACTTTATACAAATGGATATAGAATATATACTTCCTATGATATGGAGCTCCAGAAAAAGCTTCAAGCTGCAATTGATAATGGATTAGCTGGAAACACAGAGGTTAATGAAGAAGGAATCTACCAGTTCCAGGGGGCTGGTGTCTGCATAGATAATACTACTGGTACTGTAAAGGCGATTGTAGGTGGAAGATCTCAGGAGATAAGTGGTTATACACTTAATCGTGCATATCAGTCTTATCGTCAGCCTGGAAGTGCGATTAAACCAATCCTTGTTTATACCCCTGCGCTCGAGCATGGATTTACTTTTGATACGGAAGTTGTGGATGAACCGTTTGAAGGTGGACCAAAGAATGCTGATGGAAACTTCCTCGGAAAGATGACTCTGAGAAGAGCAGTAGAGCTTTCGAGAAATACCGTGGCATGGAAGGTATATGAACAGATTGGTGCAAAAACATGCATGCAGTATTTGTATAATTTAGATTTGAAAAAAGTAACAACTGCTGATGAAGTGCCTGCAGCATCAATTGGTGGCCTGTCACATGGTGTGTCACCATTAGAAATGGCTAAGGCATTTTGTGCTATAGAAAATGACGGAAATCTCAGAGAGCCAACCTGTGTACTTAAGATTACAGATGCAGATGGTAAAGTAATCTACCAGACTAAACAGGAAGAAAAAGAAGTATATAAAACAGATGCAGCACGAAATATGACAAACATCCTTCAGGGTGTACTTACAGAAGGTACTGCAAAAGGTAATGGCATTCCAAACATGCCATGTGCAGGAAAGACTGGAACTACAAATGACAATAAAGATGGATGGTTTGTTGGCTATACTCGTTACTATACGACAAGTATCTGGGTGGGTTACGATCAGCCTAGAGAATATAAAGAACTTAGAGGAGATACATTCCCGCTTTCAATTTGGAAAAATTATATGACAGAGATTCACGAAGGACTCACACCACTGGACTTCGTACCATCGCAGAATAATCCTGAAGAACAGGGAGAAACTACCGAAACACCTCAGCAATAAGTGTTGAAAAAAGCACCTTGTTCAGCTATTATATACATTTGTGAGGCGAAAAATGTATATAGCGATGTGTGGCTCAGTTTGGTATACGCTTAGGTTCGGGACGCAGAGGGCGCGAGTCGTCCAGTGGACGACTTTCGCGAAGCGAAAAGCACCGACCGAAGCAAGCTTTGCTTGCTGAGAACGCAGGTTCATAAAATATAGAAAATTGAAAATAGCGATGTGTGGCTCGTTTGGTATACGTTTAGGTTCGGGACGCAGAGGGTGCGAGTCGTCCAGTGGACGACTTTCGCGAAGCGAAAAGCACCGACCGAAGCAAGCTTTGCTTGCTGAGAACGCAGGTTTGTAATATATAGAAAATTGAAAATGGCGATGTGTGGCTCAGTTTGGTAGAGCGCTGCGTTCGGGACGCAGAGGCCGCAGGTTCGAATCCTGTCACATCGATTAAATAAAAAGAGACACTTTTGTGTCTCTTTTTATTTAAATTGTATTATGATGAATAGAACCTAGGTTTTTAGAGGGGTGAATGCTCGTTTGGGTGCAGAGGGTGCGAGTCGTCCAGTGGACGACTTTCGCGAAGCGAAAAGCACCGACCGAAGCAAGCTTTGCTTGCTGAGAACGCAGGTTAATGTAATTAAAAATCAAACTAGGATATAGAACCAGGGGGGGAGACCAACCATGACACCACAAGATCAGAAATTCTTTGACGCATACAAACGCCTAGATAAATTATGTAAAGAAATATATGGCGATGGCGGAGTATCAAGTTACATCGATGATATGTACTCAAAAGATGATAAGCAGGCTCGACATGTTCGCTTTTGGTTTGAATACAGAAAGCAGCTTGTAGAAATGAGACGTAAAAGAAATATCCTTGCTCATGAAGATGTATCGAATCAGGTTTCAGATCCGGAAGATGTAACATGGATTGAAGATTTTCGTCAGAATATCATGGCTCGTCGCGATCCGATAGCTCTTTATTCCAGAACGAATTTAAAAGAGGTAAAATCAAAGAAGGCAAGTAAGAGCCCATTTGAAATTGACTACATGGAAATAGAGAATGTAGACGAAAAAGCAACTCCTGCAGAAATGGGTGTGTTTATCGCTATACTTCTCGGCACGATAGTATGTGTTATTGGTATTGTGTTATATTATTTAAACTAGAGTTAATTATACAAAATATAAGGGGGATATATGAAACAGTATAAGAATTATATTTTTGATTTCTATGGAACACTTGTTGATATAAAAACAGATGA
>DAISYI010000003.1:4578-9395 GCA_036825385.1 Lachnospiraceae bacterium
CTGGTTTTCTGGAAAAAGATTGCAGAAGTATATTCTCATTTTGGGGCAGATTATACTCCAAAAGAATTACAAAAGACATATATCAAATTTGTAAAAGAAGAAGAGAAAAAACTCATTGAGAAACACGGGTATAAGTATCCTGAAATAGAATTAAAAACTGTCTTTGTTCGTCTTCTAACAGAAGCAAAAAAGAAACATGAAACTAAAAGCATAATTTCTGATTTAAACTCATGGGCAGATTATATTGCGACATTTTTCAGAGTAGAAAGTCGCGAGTATATAAAGTCATACCCAGATACAATTGAAACATTAAAAGAATTAAAGAAAAGAGGCGCAAAAGTCTATTTGCTATCTAACGCACAGAGATGTTTTACTCAGGCGGAATTAGAAATCACAGGAATTGAACCTCTTTTAGATGATGCGTTTTTGTCATCTGATTATGAAATTCGAAAGCCAGAACCAGCATTTTTGCAGCGCTTAATGGAAAAGCATGATATGGAAAAAGAAGATACTGTAATGGTGGGAAATGATACGATTACAGATATAAGGATGTCCCAAATGGCGGGTATAGATGCAGTTCTTATAAATACATTTAAATTTACAAGGAAATATATAAAAGATACTTGTAAAGAAGAACCTCTGATTATAACAAAAATAAAAGAACTTCTATTCTAATGTATATTGGCTTGAATATTGATTGCGCTTTTTAAGTTAAATCAAAAAGGCTGTGGGAGCAATCACTTCCACCGCCTTATTTCAATTATCGACAAATTCCCTTACACCAAAGCTACCAGCACCACATATACAATCAGTGTAATTACCATATACATAGACACAAACGCTGATAGGAACGAGCTGTCTTTCTCACCTTTGCAGAGCGGTGAAACCATAAGCGGAACGGCGAATCCTGTTGGGCACATAAAGTATAGAATAGCAGCGAACTTAAATGCCTTTACAACCATAAGTCCAGGGAATAACAGGAAAAAGCCGCCAATGATAAGTGCGCAGAACACAAGTCTACAAATCGTCAGCTTCAAAAGAGAAGGAAGCGTCTTCATATCAACCTTCAAATCATATCCTATTACAAAAAGAATAATTGCTGCGATAGGGCTAGTAATCATAGCAAAAGTATTGCTGTACAAACCAGCAAAATCAGATTTAGAAATCAAATCATATACACCACAGAGATTGCCTATAATACTAAGTGTAACAGCAATCATAAATGGATTTTTAATTAATGTAAGGAGGAGCTCTTTCAGGCTAACGTTTACGGCTTTTTCACGTGTGACTATGATAGGGATGACCATGAATACGATGAGCGCAGACGCGATATCAAACATGACGATGTTTATCATGTAAGATACGCCCATGAGAGCGATGTAAAGAGGAAGGCCGACGTTTCCACCTTCTGCTGTTGCGAGCATGTATGGTCCGACAGTCGAGAAGTCTCTATCGAGAAGCTTTCCGATAACTTTACGAAGTAATAGAACTATTAAAAACATCACGAATACATAGAGAATTACAAGCGCATAGTCGGCTTTTAATTCGGAAGTGAATATTGCATTGAAAATCAAAAAAGGAAACAGAAGTTTAAAAATAATCGTCTTCGCTCCGGCGTTTTGTTCAGGCGTGATAAGCCCCTTTACACGGGACGTAAAGCCCAGGGCAATCATGAAGAAGACGGGGAAAATAGTTTCGATCATCTGCATAGATTAAACCTCCTCAAAAAAGTTCTTACGAAAGCTTTTTAAATATGGTATAAGTGTACTCCGTGATCTAAGTGATAGAAAACAGAAAAAGTTGTTATTTAATGAAACTTTAATGAAATAACGCTTGCATGGGTTTTCTAAAAACTAATAGAATAGTAAAGTTACTAGATGAAAGGAGTAAAAGACATGGCAGAACAGACAAAAAAGAAACTCCCAGTCGTAAGGACTGTACTAAGCCAGGTGAAAGAGTTTAAAGCGGCGTCGTTTTTGACACCGTTCTTTATGTTGCTCGAAGTCGTGATGGAAATGATCATCCCGCTTCTAATGGCTTCTATTATTGATAAGGGTGTAAATAAAGGTGATATGAAGCACATCATCACAGTCGGACTTATGATGATTGTGATCGCAGTGCTCGGACTTTTTGCAGGTATTATGGGTGGTAAGTATGGCGCGCTTGCATCAACAGGACTCGCGCGCAACCTTCGCGCTACGATGTTCAGAAAAATCAATACTTACTCATTTGGAAACATCGACAAATTTTCTACGGCGAGTCTCGTAACTCGTATGACTACAGATGTTACAAACATTCAGAACGCATACCAGATGGTTCTCAGAATGGGCGTAAGAGCTCCGTTTTCTATGGTGATTGCGATGATCCTTTCATTCACAATCAGCCCAAGACTTGCGTCTGTATATCTATATGCGGTAATTATTCTCGCAGTACTTATCTTTCTGATTGCTTCTATTTCAAAGAAGTACTTCGATGCTATGTTCAAAAAGTACGATGAACTCAATAACGTAGTTCAGGAGAACATAAATGGAATTCGTGTAGTAAAGGCATATGTTCGTGAAGAACATGAGATGAAGAAGTTTACGACTATTTCAAATGCAATCTACAAAATCGGTGTGAAGGTCGAAACACTTATGGCGACTATCAACCCGGTCATGATGACTATGGTATATGGTTCTATCCTTCTCATCAGCTGGATGGGCGCACAGATGATCGTTCAGGACGAGCTCCTCACAGGTCAGCTCATGAGTCTTCTTACATACTGCATGAATATCCTTATGAGTCTTATGATGCTTTCATTTGTATTCGTAATGATTATGATGTCCTCAGCACCTCTTCGAAGAGTAACTGAGGTAATTCTCGAGACTCCGGATATTGCTAATCCAGAGAATCCAGAATACGAAATCAAAGACGGAAGCATTGAATTCAAGAATGTTAAGTTCGGATATAATAAAGATGCGAAAGAACCTGTTCTAAAGGATATAAATCTCACAATCAAATCTGGTGAGACTATCGGTATCATGGGTGGAACGGGTAGTGCGAAGAGTACTTTCGTAAACCTCATTTCCCGTTTATACGATGTAACAGACGGTGAAGTAAAGGTCGGCGGAAAGAACGTAAAAGAATATGATATTCGCTCTCTTCGTGATGAAGTATCAGTTGTGCTTCAGCAGAACGTCCTCTTCAGTGGAACTATCGCAGAGAACCTTCGCTGGGGTGATAAGAATGCTACAGACGAAGAAGTAAGAAAGGCAGCAGCTTCGGCCTGCGCAGACGAATTCATTGAGAAGTTCCCAGATGGATATGACACTATGATTGATCAGGGCGGTACAAACGTATCCGGTGGTCAGAGACAGCGTCTCTGTATCGCTCGTGCTCTTCTGAAAAAGCCGAAAGTATTGATACTTGATGATTCCACTTCTGCAGTAGATACAGCTACAGATGCAAAAATCAGAAAGGCGTTCAGAGAGGACATCCCTGATACTACAAAGATTATTATCTCTCAGCGAGTTACATCAGTTCTCGACGCAGATAGAATCATCATCCTCGACGATGGAAAGCTTAATGGTTTCGATACTCCAGAGAACCTTCTTAAGAACAATGCTATTTACCAGGATATCTACAAGGCTCAGACAGAAGGCGGCTATGGAGATTTCGACGAGAAAGGAGATGAGAACTAATGGCGAGAACACCACGTAAGAAACTTTCAGCAAAAGACATTAAAGCGGAAAGCAAGACTCTCGGCAGATTGTTCGGTCTTCTTTTCATGACATATCCGCTTCAGCTTATATTCGTAGTAATCTGTATCTTTGTGAGCGTACTTGCAAATGTACAGGGAACTATGTTCATGCAGACACTTATCGATTCATACATAGTACCTATGGTGAAAAATCATAGCCACAACTTTGGTCCGCTCCTTCGAGCAATTACAAAGGTCGCAGTATTCTATGGATTCGGTATCGTTGCTGCTTATCTCTACACTTTGATAATGGCTATCGTTACACAGTCTTTCATGACAAGTGTAAGAAATCAGCTTTTTCAGAAGATGGAGAGACTTCCTATCAGATATTTCGATCAGAATGCCACTGGTGATGTTATGTCTGTTTACACAAATGACGTAGATACTCTGAGACAGGTTATCTCGCAGAGTTTACCGCAGTTCGTAAACTCATCAGTTACTATCGTAAGTGTACTCATCAGTATGTTTATCCTGAATATTCCGCTTACACTTCTGACGCTTCTCATGGTAGGCGTAATGCTTATGGTGACTGGACAGATTGCTGGAAAGTCAGGAAAGTATTTCGGACTTCAGCAGAAGGATATCGGTATTCTGAACGGAAATATCGAAGAGATGATTCACGGACAGAAGGTTATCAAGGTATTCAACCATGAGGAAGAAGCTATCGAGCAGTTCGATAAACTGAACGATCAGCTTTTTGACAGTGCGAATAACGCGAACAAGTTCGCAAACATCCTCATGCCGGCGAATGCTCAGATTGGTAATGTGAGTTATGTACTCGTTGCTATGACAGGTGGAGCGCTCGCTCTCGGAAATATAGGTGGTTTCACACTTGGAAGACTAGCTTCATTCCTTACATTTAATAAGTCGTTCAATATGCCTATTAACCAGATTTCACAGCAGCTGAACTTCATCGTTATGGCAATGGCGGGAGCGAAGCGAGTATTTGCGCTTCTCGATGAGGAACCAGAAGTGGATGATGGATACGTGACACTCGTAAATGCAGAGGAAGTTGACGGACGAATCATCGAAGCTGATCATAGAACAAATATGTGGGCTTGGAAGCACTATCACAAAG
>DAISYI010000003.1:9405-11167 GCA_036825385.1 Lachnospiraceae bacterium
GAAACGCAGAACACTACCTATACTAAACTTGAAGGTGATGTAGTGTTCGATAGTGTAGATTTTGGCTACAATGAGAATAAGACAGTACTTCATGGGATCAAGCTTTTTGCGACGCCTGGACAGAAGATTGCCTTCGTTGGACCAACTGGTGCAGGTAAGACTACAATTACGAACTTGATTAACCGTTTCTATGATATCGCAGATGGAAAAATCCGTTACGATGGCATAAATATAAACAAGATTAAAAAAGATGATCTGAGGCGCTCTCTTGGTATAGTTCTTCAGGATACACATCTTTTTACAGGGACTGTATTTGAGAACATCAAATATGGTAAACTAGATGCAACTGATGACGAAGTTTACGCAGCAGCTAAACTCGCTAATGCAGATGGTTTTATAAAGAGACTTCCAAATGGATACGACACAGTGCTTGAAGGCGATGGACAGAACCTCTCGATGGGACAGAGGCAGCTGATTTCTATTGCGAGAGCGGCTATCGCCGATCCACCTGTTCTCATTCTCGATGAAGCGACAAGCTCAATTGATACGAGAACAGAGAAGATGGTACAGGAAGGAATGGACTCACTTATGAGCGGAAGAACAACATTCGTAATTGCTCATAGATTGTCTACTATCAGAAATTCTGACTGTATCATGGTTCTCGAGAATGGACACATTATCGAGAGGGGAAATCATGAAGAGTTGATCAAGGAAAAAGGAAAATACTATCAGCTCTACACTGGCAAGATTGAAAATGCTTGATTTTTAGCAAAAAATTAGATTTTGTAACTTAATAAAACACAGGATTCTGCCGATAAATTCGATGAAGAAATTGGAGGATTCTGTGTTTTTTTACCCAGAAGTCCTTTAAAATTATGGATAAATCTCGCCATGGAGGCGTATGATACCGTACATTACTACACTAGGAAGGGGTACCACGGTATGGGTGAATCTAGAAAAAGAAGTTGGTTTAAGAGAGGATTGGCATTATTCCTTGCACTCGCGACTATTCTCGCGACATCTGGAATCAATCCTGGAGTTTTTGCGGCCGGAAATGTAAGTTCCGTTGGAACAGGTGGAACTATACAGCAGGTTTTTGCAAGTACTGCACCATCTAATGGAAGGATGGTTCTTTCTGGCGTGCGATTTAACGTCGTAGGTTCTTCTATGGAGGCTGATAGTGTATCTGTACACTATACTATTTACTTCAATACAGAGCCTAGAGAAGAGAACAACCTTTACACAGCAGATACTGCAACAGCAATTGCGTCTGCAAGTGGAGATGCAACAGCTACTATTTCCGGTAATACTGCGACTGTTGAATTCGGAAAAAGCTATGATATCGCAGAGGGTGAATACTTTGCGGTGGAGATTATGAATTCTTCTGGGACAGCTATCGCTATCGAAGATCAGGATCTGGTAGCTCCAGTTACTGCGCAGACTGCAGGTGGTTATATTAATAATAATCCAATTAGCGGTGTGGCAATGACTGCCATATCTTTAAATGAATCATCCCTTCCAAATGATGTAACATCTATAAGTCTTTCTGCTACAAAAACAGCAATCGGAAATGGAGAAACACTCCCTATTACTGCTACTCTTAATAATGAAGCAGAAGGAAGAAAGAGAAATATCAAATATAGTGTTTCAGGTAGCGGAGCTACAATTGACCAGGCTACGGGCGTGCTAACGGCAAATGGCTATGGTGCGGTTGATGTTAAAGCTACATACGGCGGTACTCAGTCAGAAGCTCTTCATATTT
>DAISYI010000003.1:11177-13303 GCA_036825385.1 Lachnospiraceae bacterium
ATGTGGTGGAAGCAAAGCTTGAACATGATGCTGTAGATTATACAGGAACTGCTATTACAGAAGATGACCTCGGTCTCACAGTTACAGCAGATCAGCCACTCACAAAGGGTGGAGCAGATGGCTACACAACTATTTTTAACAATAATACTAATGTAGGTTCTGCTACAGTAAAGGTTCGTGGAACTGGTAAGTATGCAGGATTCGAAACAACTCTTCCTTTTACAATTAACAGAAAAGAAATTACACAGGCAGATGTAGAAGCCTCTAATCCGACAGCAACAGCTGATGGTACAGTTACTATAAACGATCTCGTAGTGGGCGGAAGAACTCTGAAACAGGGTACTGACTTTACTGCTACTGCATCAAATCCTGTCTATGGAAATGATAAGGTTACATACACAGTTACAGTGACAGGTATCAATAATTATACTGGAACTGTAGATGCTGGAACTGTTGAAAGTGCATATGGTGCAGGAAATGCAATTCAGCTTTCATCGGTATTTATTGCTAAAGTGGAGAATTCATATAAATATACTGGTGAAGAGATTGAACCTACAGTTTCACTTTACAACAAGTCAAATGTAAAGATTAAAGATCTCGATTCAGCAGGAGATGATGACATTGAAGTTAAGTATTCTTCAAACAAGAAGGCAGGTACAGCTCTTGTAACACTTACAGGTAAAGGAAATAAGTATGCGGGAACTCTTACTGCAGAATTTGTAATCGAGAAAGAAGATCTCGTAACTACATTTAAGAATGGTTACGATGCGAAGTACAGTAGCGGTTCGTCTTTTTCACAGCTTACTATCGAAGGCATCGGAGATGTAACTCAGAATGGCGGATCAAGTAAGTATACTCTTAATAAGAAGTTTGTTTACACGGGTTCTGATGTAACCTTTAAAGATCTTGCGCTTAAGCTTCAGCGTAATTCTGGCGGCGGAAAGACAACTCTTACGGCAGGGGAAGATTACTCAGTTACATACAAGAACAATTCAGATATTGATCTTGATTCACCTACAGCAAAACTTGAAATCGTAGGAAAAGGTAACTATACAGGAAAGCTTATCTTCTCATACTACATCATTCCTGATTTTGCTAAGCAGCTTTCAATCAATTTGAATGGTAAGTCATACACAGTTCCATCAGCAAGTGTAAGTGCGGATGGAAATACAAGTTCAATCAATACTGATTATAGAGTTCAGTACGATGGTACAGAGAAGACGATTTCTCCTGTAGTTATGCTCAATGGAGAGATTATAACAAGCGGAACAGATTATCAGATGAACGTTTACGAGAATAATGTAAACGCTGGTACAGCTTCGCTTAAGATTACTGGTCTCGGTGATTATGCAGGTAAGGAAGTAACAGTAACATATACAATTACTCCGCTAGATCTTTCAGAAGGCGAAGTGACAGTTTCGGGAACTCATTTTTACAATAATGGTAAAGAAGTAGTTCCGGATGATTCGGAAGTAGTAGTAAAGGCTACTAAGGACTCATCTGCGGTAGCGCTACTTAAGGATTCTGATTATACAATTAAGTATGCGGATAATAAGAATGCTGGAGAAGCAAAAGTTACAGTAACCGGTAAAGGTAATTATACTGGTACGCTTAAGACTACATATGAGATATCAAAACTTGATATCTCTTCAGCACAGGTAAATCCTCAGACGGATGTTACAACTGGACTAGTAGTAAGATTCCAGAACAGCTTTGCTTATACGGGAAATCCTATCGTTCCAGATGTAACTATCTATAACGATGGAGAGAAGATTTATGATTCAACTGATTCTAAGTTGAAAGATAATGCAACAGTAACAGCATCGAATAATACAAAAGTAACTAATAACGGTGCAGTGCTGAAGATTACTGGTGCTAAGAACTTAGAAGGAACTATTAATACAAACTTCAGTATTACTAAGAGAAAGTTCGATAACATTACAATTTCTGTTGCAGGAAAGAATGCAATGGTTGATGCTGCAACACAGGGGGGTAATCCGGTGAAGTTTACTTCAGAGTATGAAGAAACTTACACATATGCATCATCTGCTATACCAGAAATTATAATAACCGATAATGGAACTGGAAATACTCTTTCAAGAGGAACAGATTATACAGTTTCAATT
>DAISYI010000003.1:13313-15209 GCA_036825385.1 Lachnospiraceae bacterium
GATAATGCACAGATTATGATTTATGGTGTAGGAAGCTATGCGGGTTCAAGTGCAATGATTTCCTACAAAATCAAACCTCGTAATATTGTAGACAAGGATATTACGATTACTCAGACTGGTTTCGATACAACAAATACTGCGCTTCCAGTATTTGAAATTGTAGATAGGACATCAGGACTTGCTACAACGCTTAAAGTGGATAAGGACTACAAAGTGGTTCCAGTAAGTGAAAGTGGTTCAGAGCTTTCAGACTGGCCTGCAGGAGCGGGCGTTCATCACATGAAGGTTGTCGGCAAGGGCAACTATACTGGTGAAACAGATGTTATGGAATATGAGAGAGGAAATTCACTTGCGAAAGCAAATATTTCCCTTAGAAACCCAGGCAATAACGACATTATTTATGGAGTTTTAAGCTCAGGTGCATTCAATGTTCCTTACATCGGAAATAATAGACCATTTGAATATGTAACAATGCTCGTAGGAACTGAGACAAAGGTTCTCAAGAAGGGTACAGACTATGAGGTTGCTTACGATTCAGATAACTATAATGCTGGAACTACAGTTACAGTAACACTTACTGCAAAAGATGGAAGCGAACTTTACTACGGATCTACTACATTTAAGTACACAATCCGTAAGCTCAGCTTTGCGGCTACAAGTTCAGATACTACAACAGGAAATCTTCCAAGTGGAGTATATGACTTGAATGCAAGTGAAGTTGCATCAAGCACATACTTCTGTGGAGATCAGGGTGTAATCCTTGTATCTGATGGAAATGCCCCTGCTTCTGGTGGAACATCATCTCGTGTAGATTACAATACGATGTTCAATTATTTCTATGCACATCAGGGACAGGTAGGCGGATATGATTCACTCACTCCAAATGTTAAACTTCAGTATTATGCACTTGGTAAGGATAAGGATCCTATAACGCTTTCAGCTACAGATATTTCTGTAACACCTGCTCTCATCGATGTAAATGGTCTTACATCAAATAGAACATTTAGTGTGAGAATCGATGGAAATGGAAACTATGGTGATTCAATTCCATCACTTAGCTATAGCGTGTCTCAGGCAGACATCCAGAATGCTACAGTAAGTGGTTACGATACATTTACAAGTGGAACGGACGCAGGAATATTCTACACAGGATATACAGGCTCACCAATCGATATTTCTAAGTTCGCGCTTAAGGAATATGGTGCTACTCTCTATAGCAGAACAGACTATGTGATTAAGTCAATTAAGTATTCACAGCTTAAGGATGGAACTCCTACAGATGTAGGAGAAGGTGAAATTCTCAATCCTGGATACTATAAGATTACATTTGCTGGAACAGGTGATAACACATCTACACCAGTAACTGGAAACTACTATGGCACTAAAGAGATTACCTTTAAGGTGACTGCTAGAGAGTTTAATCCTACAGGGTATTCTGTAACCGGCTCAGACCTCTACTATTACACTGGTGCAAATATCAGTACAGGTTTCGGGGCAAAAGAAGGTAATGCAACTCTTACAGCAGGTGTAGATTACGAAGTGGCAATCTATGAAGGTGATCACACTTCAGATGTTGATTTTTCAGCACTGACACCTGTTACAGGAGTTAAAAGCATCGGAGTATATACAGTTGTCTTTACGGGAAAGGGCAAGTACACAGGAACTCTTACAAAGAGATTCAAGGTTGTAGGTGACCTTTCAAAGGATAATATGTTCACAGTAACTCCTGATACTGTTACAGGAACATATTCAGCAGCTAACCTTACGTCTGCGGTTGATGCGATTAGTATTAAATATACGGACGGAGGAACGGAAAAAACTGTTTACGCCGATGATCGGACAGGCAGCTCCGGTATCAAAAAGAAAAAATATATCGTGCTCACCGAATAATCCACG
>DAISYI010000003.1:15219-16531 GCA_036825385.1 Lachnospiraceae bacterium
CGGAAAAAACTGTAGCTTCAACTGAGTATACAAAAGAAGCGGCTGCTTGGACTGGAATTGGTACAGGTGATGTAACTATCACAGGTAACTGCCAGAATGTTTCGGATGATTATCTCTTCATTGGAACTCGTATAATCAAGAATGATATGGACGGTGACCTATCTGATGCGAATGTAGTAGTAACAGATCAGCAGGCGGATAGTATCTATGCATTTAGCGGTGAGAATATTAAGCCGAGACTGAAGGTTACGTATTATGGACAGGAACTTCATGCTGGAACCGATTTTGAAATTAAGTATGAAGATACGGACACTGATAATACAGGAGCTACAGCAAAAGTAGGTGAATATAAGTATCACCTCTATGGAAAGGGTAAGTTCAAGAATAATACGCCAATCAAGTCATATTTTGTTGAGTATAATTTGAAGAATGTAATTGTTCAGTTTAGAGATGATCCAGGTTCAGGCTGGATTAATAGTGATAACTATTCAAAGGAAATCACTGGCGATGATACAGCGAACCACCCTTCATATGTGAGAGCGGTAATTACAATAGCTGATGGCTCAACTGTAGAACTTATTTCAGGACGTGATTTCAATCTGACATATTCAAACGATACAGCAATTGGAAACGTAGTGGTAACACTGGAGCCTGTAAATGGAATTTCTTACAATGAGAAGAAGGTAACATATAACCTTACAGGAAAGACTCTTACTGATGCGAATACAATCATCAAACTTAACGGTGCTGATGAAGATCAGTATAACTGTAAGTTTACTGGAACTCAGATTACTCCTACTGTAGAGGTTACATATACAACAGGTGGTTCGAAGGTTCTTCAGGAAGGCGTAGATTACACACTTCAGTATGGTGACAATGTAAACGCTGGAGGAGACCAGAGTGGAAAGGTTACTGTAAAGGGTATAGGAATGTATGCCGGTTCAGTAACAGAAACCTTCAAGATTAAACAGGTAGATATCACAACATCTGATGTAGAAGTTACAATTGGTGATGCAGTATATTCAGGACAGAATCAGAAGGTACCACCTGAGATTAAGTTAGAACTTGGAAACTATACTCTTGTCGAGGGTAAGGATTACACAGTAGAGCTGGGTACTCCAGATACTGCAGCTAGACAGTCTGTTAAGATAGTAGGCAAAGGAAACTTTACAGGAACAGTAAATAGTCAGGTTGTTCTTCAGGATAGAGATATCACACAGTCTGGCGCAGTTACTGTTGTAAAAGAGAAGATTTACGATGGCAAAGCAATTAATACAAAAGATGTTGTTTTGAAGGTAAATCTCGGAACAAA
>DAISYI010000003.1:16541-18804 GCA_036825385.1 Lachnospiraceae bacterium
GGAAATGATGTTTATGCAACTCTTTCACAGGGTACAGAATACACTGTTACACCAGTAGATTCCGCAGGACTTAGCGCAAATGTGGGTTCGTACTCATTTATTATCAATGCAGTGCCTGGAAGTCATTTCACAGGTCAGATTATTGAGACAATTAATATCGTTCCAAAGGATATCTCAAGCGGAGATATCGAAGCTACTCTTTCGAAGGATAGCTATGACTACACAGGAAATGAAGTAAATCCTGGAAGTGTAGTAGCTAAGTACAATACAAAAGCTGTTGACGATACTACACACGTTCAGCTTCCAGCAATCGATATGATCAGCGGAACTGACTATGACATCTCCTACGAGAATAATACAGCAGCAGCTTCAAAGGATAGCGAAAACGCACCAGCTGTAGTACTTACAGGTAAAGGAAACTACACAGGTACGAGAAAGATTACGTTCAATATCGGAACTGATTTGAATGATGCGGATGTAGATTTCACAGACCCTAACTTTACATACAATGGTAAAGAACATGGCGTAGGAGATTTCAACTACTCAGTCAAGATTGGATCTGGAGGAAGCCAGAAGCTTCTTCGTGAAGGAGTAGACTTCCTCGTAGGAAAGACAGTCGATACAGGTGATGGTGATGTTCACAAGGGTGAAGAAGATATCATCCATGCTGGAAAGAAGACTGTAACACTTCATGGTACGGGCGCTTTCTACGGTGAGAAGAAGTTTAACTATCACATTAAAGCGAAGACAATCAGTAGAGATAGTAATGCTATTAAGATTGTACTCAAAGACTTTACAGAGAACGATGGCAAGTATGAGACTGTTTACAGTGGACAGCCGGCTACTTCAGAAATCGAACTCTATGATTTAGAGATTGATAGAGATAACCCTATCGAAACGACAAACTGGCAGCTTTATAAAGAGGGTGAGTATGAAGCTGGAAACGGATATAAGAACAATACAAACGTTTCTGCAGAAGATAACCCAGCGATGGTAGCAATCACAATGAAGGGTGACTACGATACAGGTTCTGATACACTTAATCAGAAATTCTATATTAAAGGCAAATCACTCGAAGGACTTACACTCGAACTTCGTGATGCACCAAACTCTGCTAAGGATATAAATGCTGACAGATATCCATATGATTGGCAGAGAGAGAAGCCAATCAAACCAGAAATGCTCGTACATGATGGTTCGAACACGCTTGGACTTGTGGCTGGTAGAGATTACTCAATCGAGTACACAAATAATGAGACAATCGGAACAGCAACAGTGAAGGTTACTGGTAAAGGAAACTATGCAGGAGTTCTGGAAAAAGAATTCATCATCTACGCTTCCTTAGAGAATGCCGAAATCAAACTGAAAGCTGATCAGTATTATTACCTTGGATACGGAATCGTTCCTACTCCTCTCGCAGGAGAGAAGATTAAATCTGTAAAGGTCGGTGGAGTAACGCTTAATCCGGAAGATTATGTGGTAACTGAATCATCTGATAACAACTATCAGACATCAGGAAGCCTCACGGTCGTACCAAGTACTGACGGAAACATGGCTCCATACCTTTCAAAGGTAGGAACAAAGGATTACCAGATTACTAGTGATCTTTCACTTCTTTCAGTGACAGATCCTAAGAATCCAAACTTCCCTAACTACGAGTACACGGGAAGTGAGATTAAACCAAACTTCGTAGTATCACAGCCTGATGGTTCTGAGATTGCTTACGACAAGGATAATGTGAAGTATTACCGCGTAACAGCTGGTGGTGACATCGCGGTAACAGAGCTTGTTGAGAAAGGAAACTACAGAGCAGAGATTCCACTCTTCAAGACAGATGATCAGACTAGATCACTTAGCGTAAACTTCAACATTACGAACCCTATGATTAACCCATCAGACATTAACATGAAAAATAGTTATGTCTACAATGGTGATAATCAGAAGTTCACAGTAGCTATCTACAAGGGAAGCAACAGACTGAAAGAAGGTACAGATTACGACCTTACAGTTATGGATGCAACAGGAACACCTGTTACGCCAAGAGATTGCGGAGATTATTACCTCCTCGTAAGAGGAAAGGGAGATTTCGAAGGTTCAGAAGTGAACTTCATGACGCTTCCTACTCCACAGCCTGTAAGCATCGTGCCTGATAGAGCTCATGCTATGAGAGTTACATCTGTATCTAACCACCAGATTTATCTCGAGTGGGATGCAAGTAACGATGTACATGGCTACCAGGTAACAGCTACGAAGAAGGGAACGG
>DAISYI010000003.1:18814-19304 GCA_036825385.1 Lachnospiraceae bacterium
AGCGTAACCTTCAAGACAGCAAGTACAAACTATACAATTAAAGAGCTTGATGCAGGAACGAAATATGTTCTTCAGATTAAACCATATGTTTACGATACAACTAGCGGAACATTCTACTATGGAGCGGCTAGAGAAATTGAGCAGAGAACTACAATTCTTTCGCCTTCAAATCCAAAGCAGGATACAAGCCAGCCAGGAAAGGCTGTAATCAGATGGAATGCTAGTACAAAAGATATAGATGGATACGAAGTTTATAGAAGTACTACAGTTAATGGAACATATAGTCTCGCTGCAGTAGTTCCACTTTCATATGGAAGCTATGTAGATACACAGGTTACATCTGGAAGGGTATATTACTATAGATTGAGATCCTACAAGAAGGAAGCTGACGGCACTACAAGCTACAGCACATATTCTTCAATCGTAGAAGCAAAGGCTCCATAAAGTAAATACAAACTAAATAAATGTGGCGGTCCGAAAGGGCTGCCAC
>DAISYI010000003.1:19314-20983 GCA_036825385.1 Lachnospiraceae bacterium
TTTTTTGTTTGAACTGAAACTATTGTTGGTTTAAAATTATTCTCATGAATGAAAAAGATAATTTAGAAAAATTCGAAAGCGAAATCATATCATCTTTAGAAGAAACTGACGCAGACTTTGCCGACATCGTCAGTGAGGACATCGCGCGCGCTATTCAGGAGAAGACAGGTCGTACAGAAGAGGACGATGAGAAAAAGCGTGAGTACAAAATTGGTGGATATGTTTTTAAGACATACTACGAGTATAGAAACGCTGAAGATGATATCAAGCGAATCGAAATCATAAAAAAGAATATCGATATTTCAGACCCAGAGGCAGCAGTAAAGCTCTACAACATGATTAGAGAGGGGACGATTGAGTTCAAGAGCCCTATCGGAGAGAAGTTTTTTGACTATATCGGTGATGTAGTGGCGGATCGTTCTGTAGATCTTCTCGAAGATAAGAAAGTAGTAGACGAAGCTGAAGGGGCTGCAAAGACACAGAAGATTCTCGCTATTGCGGTTCTCGGACTTGCGATAGTATCTTTCTCGTACTTCGCTTATTCGGAAATCTCGGACATCATCGAGACTAGACGTATTCAAAAGATTACAGAGCAGAAGTATCAGCCTACAAAGACAGCAGCAGGAAAATCGAAAGGAATTAAAACAAAGCAGAAGGATGCGAATGGAAATCCGCTTACTATTCTTCCTGAATATTCTAGTGCATATACAGAGAACAACGATCTCGTAGGTTGGATAAAGATAGCTGGTACAGAAATCGATTATCCTGTATTAAAGAAAACAGATGATAATGAGTACTATTTGAATCATGCTTTTGATCAAAAGGAAGATAAGAACGGAAGTATCTATATGGACTGTCGTTCCGATATCGTAAACCCGACTACGAATACAATCATCTATGGTCATAATATGAGTAGTGGTCTTATGTTTGGTCATTTGAAGGATTATTTGGACGAGAGCTTTTATAAAGAACATAAGATGATTTCATTTGATACTCTTTATGAGAAGAGACAGTATGAAATTGTAGCAGTTTGCCTTTCTGAAGTAATAAAAGATGATTCAGAGGGCTATCGATATTATAACTTCATTCAGGCGAAAACGAAGGCTGAGTGGGATGAATTCTACAATGAGGTTTCGGCTAGAAATGTATACGGAACGACTGTAGATTTGAAGGCTACAGACCAGATTCTTACACTTTCTACTTGCAATAAATATATACCGGATGGACGACTTTTCATCGTAGCGAAGAGAGTCGACAAAGCAAAATCGAATTAGAGCATATTTTGTGGTTTCATTTTTCAATGAATTGTAATAAATAGTGTAGTTTTCTAGAAATCTTTATTGTATAATAAACTATATATTGTAGACTGCGAGGAATGGACTCCAGTTTATCTAAAAGGATTTAGAATTTAAATCTAGGAGATAATTTGATGTTGAAAAAAGGAACGAAAATAGGATGGCTTTTGGTAGCAGCATCAGCGCTGCTCGCAATCTGGATTCTGGTAGGAAATCATACTAGTGCAGCAGATGATGAGGCATTCACAATTTCTAGCGGAAAGCTTACCAGATATGATGAATCGAAGATGACAGGAACCGCTCCATACAATGTGGAGGTTCCAGATACGGTTACATCTATTGAGAGTAGTGCGTTTTCATATTGTAGTAACTTG
>DAISYI010000003.1:20993-25866 GCA_036825385.1 Lachnospiraceae bacterium
ATAAGGTGACGGAGATTAGTGAAGGTGCCTTCCAGAACAATACGGGTTTGAAGGAGGTAACGATTCCTGCAAGTATCACATCTATTGGTGCAAATGCTTTCTCAAATATGCACAGTACAGGTTCTGTATCTATGGGAAAGAACACAGTAACCCAGATTGGCGAAGGAGCTTTTTCCAATTCTGCTAGTCTTACACAGGTTACACTTCCTACAGGAATCACAGAGATTCCTAGAAGTGCGTTCCAGGAAACTGGCCTTACTTCAATTACCATCCCATCAGGCGTGACTTCAATCGGTTCACTTGCATTTGCAAATACAGACCTTTCTACAATCACTATTCCAGCGAATGTAACTACAATTGCTAGCGATGCATTTAGTGATAACCAGAGTCTTTCATCTATTAATGTAGATGCTGGAAATGGCACATTTGAATCTGTAAATGGGGCGCTTTATACAAAAGCTGGCGTGCTTAAGATGGTTCCTATCGGAATCTCAAGCCACAAGATTAAAGATGGTACTACAGCTATCGGAGATAATGCGCTTGAAAGATCTAGAATGACAGAACTTACAGTTCCATCAACTGTTAAGACAATTGGTGAGAATGCATTTAATCGATCACAGATTAAGAAGCTTACTGTTCTTTCAGATGATGTAAACTTTAAGGATCAGTCATCATGGGGCGAAGGTGTTACAATTTATGGACATCAGGGCTCTACAGCACAGACATTTGCTTTCAATCACAATATCGAATTTGTAGTACTTGGTGATGATAATTCCAAGTCATATACAGTTAAGTTTGATCCTAATGGTGGCGTTATTAATGGCAGCACAGAAGTAGCTGCATTCAACGTGGTTGCTGGAGATGTTTCACCAGTTCCTACAGTTGCTAGAGATGGATATACATTCTCAGGCTGGACTAGCAGCGTGAATGGTGTAGGCGTCGATGATCCAATTAATTCAGACGTAACATTTAAAGCCATCTGGGTTCAGAATGCAACAGACGGAAGCTATATTGTAGCATTTGATGTAAATGGTGGTTCACCTAAGTACAGCGAGCAGAAAGTAGCAGCTAATGGTAAGGCTACAAACCCAGGAACACCATCAAGAGATGGATACACATTCCTCGGATGGTACAATGGCGAAAGCGCTTGGGATTTTGAGAAAAACACTGTAACATCAAACCTTACACTTACAGCTTGGTATAGAAACAATCAGACTGGTACAGTAAGCCACGGAACAGGAAATGGTAGCTCAGGAAATGGATTCAAGCGTGGAAATGCTGGCGGCGGTGCTCAGAATGGAACGCCTAAGACAGCAGGACCTCTTGATGCGAGATACTTCCTCGTACTTGCAATCTTCCTCGCTGGCGTATCGGTACTTCTTTATAGCAGACATAGTAAGCTTGAGTATGTAGTAAAGAACAAGAAATAATTATTTGAATAATGGCTTTTTTCAAAGAGAATCGCTTAGGCGGTTCTCTTTTTTATATTTTGTTTAGAATTAAATTCTGTTATAATTAAATACAGTGAAAAAACGAAAGTTTTTTTAGGGGGATTTAGCTTGCTATACGTACTTGATTATTTTTTGAATTTCATAATTCTATATACTATCATCACCCTGGGATGGAGACTTAAACCTAGAAAAGGTATCATTCCAAAGGGTGTTTCTTTGTCGATTGTAATTTTCGCGGCATTTATTTCCGGTAAATTTGAAGATTATTATATTTTTGCGGGAGCAGTTTTTCTTGTGCTCTCATTGTGTGTACTGTTCAAGTGTAAACTACCTAAGCTTTTTCTGCTGTCGGCAGGGTTAGTAGTGTTTACTACAATGGTGGATTTGATGTCATCTATTATTATCGAGGCGATAATGATGAAGATTCGAGTTCCAGAGGATTACTGGGCGTGGGGAATGGAACTAACATATCTGATTTCGATTTCCCTGTATAGCCTCGTTTATCACTTTGTAATAAAGCGAAATGAAACGTATTTGGACCAAATTAGGATGATCTATAAAATTGCGATACTTGCGCAAAGCGTCGTCTTTTACATTATGATTTCGTTCCTTTACGACTCTCTGTATCGTGACATATCACTTTCGTATGTAGAGCTCTACTCGATACTATTGTTTTGCCTGCTTGGAGTGTTCTACTCGACAGGTGTCGTTCTTAAGCTCGCGGTCGAGAGAGAAAAACTCGATAGGGTAAACCGTCAGCTCATGTTTGACCTGGACTGTAGAAGAAAGCAGTTTTCTTTCTTACGGGAAAAAACAGAAACGCTACGTGCGTTTAGGCATGATTTGATTAATCATCTGATTACAATAAGCGATTTGCTGAATAAAGAAGATATATCTGGCTCGAGATCATATGTAGATGACTTGCTTGAGTTTACGGTAAAGAATAAATGCGGATATCTGCTGGGGAATGATACAGTCGATGCTATGGTGAATTATTATGCGTTTGTAGCGAAAGACTTAGGGGTGGAGTTTTGTGTGGAGGGCGAGATAAAGCGTTCGCTTAGAATGGAAGATATAGATGTCGGAGTTGTGTTTGGGAATCTCCTTAAGAATGCAGTAGAGGCGTCTGTAGGTGTGGAAAAAGCACGTATTGAAGTTCTGATAAATGTTAAACCGGCTGGGCTTTTCGTAATGGTTTCAAATGTCGTTCGAGAAGGGGCTTCAAAGAATAAGAAGTGTATAAGTACCAAGACGGATGGTGGTGATCATGGCTTGGGACTTAAGAATGTCAGAACGATTGTAAATAAATATAAGGGAACATTTACGTACGGGTTTATGGAAGACAGGGATGTGTTTGAGGTAAAAGCATACCTCAAAGTGTAAGGAGGCATAGGATGTATAAAATAGGGATAGTGGATGACTTCGCTGTATGGTCGAAGATGGCGTACGAATATGTAAATGAGTATGTCTTGAATAAAAAACTAAATTGTACTGTGGAAGTTCCGGAAGATATTTGGAATTTGGAAGAATTAGAGAAGTATGATCTTCTTTTTCTCGACATAGATTTGGGTAAAGAGAAGACTGGGTTTGATGTAGCAGAAGAGCTTCAGAAAAGAAATCCAGAGAGCAAAATAATCTTTTGGACATCTCATGAAGAATGGGCAAGAGATGGGTATAAAGTACAGGCGTTTCGATATCTAGATAAGTCAAAGATGGATGAAATACCCGAAGCGATAGAGGCTTTTATGGATGTTCGTGGTCGAGGTGAAATGATTGATTTGAGGATACGAAATGTAGCTACAAAAAGAATAGAAATATCGAAGATACTCTATTTTGAGACAAAAGGGCGTACAGTATTTTGCTATTTAAAAAATGGTAAAGTGCTTGATGTCACAAATTCCTTAGGACAGTTGGAAGAATGTCTTAAGAGTAAAAATTTTATTAAGGTTCAGAGATCCTGTTTGGTAAATGTCGCTTATATAGAAGATCTAGATTCACGTCATTTATATATGATAAATGGAAAAGCTATCGCTGTAGGAAGAAAGAGTTTGGAGGAAGTAAGAAGGGTCTTTATGGACTGGAAATTAATCCATTAATGCATAATTCTGTTGCGATTCGTGGATTCTAGCGTCAACTAGGCTTTTGAAAATTGTGTAGTTCAGACATAATTTGTGTAGTTTAAACATAATCTATATAAAATAGAAATTGCATTAGGTATAATACCCTTCGGTGAAATATATAAAGTTATAGGAGGGAATAAAATGCTAGAAATTAGTACTAAAAGCAATAACTATCTCAAGATGAATGTCTACGCGAAAAATGCAGAATTAGAAGGGGATGAAAATCTTAAAACACATTCACTGAATCAGAAGGCAAATCAGGAAAATAAACCATTTGGTGAAGCAGTATCTTTAGAACTGAGCAATGAATATGTTCTCGAGAAAAGCACATATGAAGATATGCTTAGAGAAAGTAAAGTGCAGAGAACTCTTAAACAGGGAAGTAAGGGTAATGATGTAAAGACTTTACAGAGTAATCTGAATTACCTTGGATATAACGTAGGAACAGCAGATGGAGTGTTTGGAGCAAAAACTAAAAATGCAGTAATTGCATATCAGAGGGCTCACGGATTAGAGGTTGACGGTATAGCTGGTCCTGCGACACAGAATTCTATTGCAAGCTCAGTTGCACTAAAGAAGGCCGCTGAGGTTACTAAAAATCTTGGTGTATTACAGCAAGGTAGTAAAGGGGAAGCAGTAGCGAAATTACAGAGGAACCTAGTTGCACTTGGCTACAATCCAAAAGGAACAGACGGTATCTTTGGCGCAGACACAAAAGCAGCCGTCATGTTATTCCAAGAAGTGTGTGGTTTAACAGCAGATGGTGTAGTAGGAAAGAATACAAATGATGCTATAAATCGAGCTTTAAGTAATAAAAATGCTGGTGCATTATCTAGAGGACTTATATCAAGTGAAGTAACAAGTCTGCAGAATAACTTAAAGAAGTTAGGTTATTATTCTGGAAGTGCTGATGGAATCTTTGGTGCAGGTACAGAGAGTGCAGTAAAAAGATTTCAGCGTGCATATGGACTTGTACAGGATGGTGTGGCTGGTTCTGGAACGAAAGGCAAAATTGCGAATCTGTTGAATGGAAGTCATTCTGTTAAACCGGTAAATCCGAAAACAGGTGATACAAGTATAGATGCTATTTTAAGTCGATTAGATAAAGGTTTAAATGTAACCGGAAGTAAGAAGACGGCAATGATAACGGCTGCAAGAGAACTGCTTGTAAAAGGGTATGATTCGAAATTTGTTGCAGGAGTATTGGGAAATATTCAAAATGAAGGTACGCCAGGAAAATTTGAGAGTTCAAACTATAAATCAAATCCGGCGGCTAAACCAGAGTATTTAAGATATATGGAT
>DAISYI010000003.1:25876-27056 GCA_036825385.1 Lachnospiraceae bacterium
ATGCAAATTATGGATATGCTACTAAGTGCTCAGGGCGAACATTGAGTGAGGTGGGAATTTCAGTGGCATCTGATATGTCAGCGAAAGCGGAGGCTTCAGGATATAAAGGGAAGTTTGGGCTTGGAATGGTTCAGTGGACGGGAGGTAGAGCGACTAGCTTGATAGAGTTTTATAAAACTAAAACATCCAAGAATAACCCTACTGAAAGTGAATGTGCTAGTATAGAGGCCTCGTATATTGTAAAGGAACTGGAAACTTCATATTCGTACGTATATAAAAATTGGAAAATGGGTCAGGCCACAGCAGCATCTGCAGGAGATATTGTATGTAGAGAATATGAAAGACCGAGATATAAGAATACGGAAGCAGTGAGTCGTGCTGCAAATGCAAATGAGATATATAAGATAATGATGGGATAAGTATATGAGTAAAACAAAGAAAAAAAAGAAATCATTGCGTAGAGTAAGTTTGGTAATCGTGCTTTTTGCATTTTCTTTATTATTATTGTCGTATGCAATAATTGATTATATGAAAAGCAATCAGAAATCTCAAAAAGATATCACTGTTCATGTTATTAATGATAAGAAGATAAAAAGAAATAAGGATGAAGCGATTCGATATGCTGTAAAGGAGGATGTGATAGAAAAGGATAGAGTAAGTATATCGTATAAATATCCGGTCTTTGAAGCGGTTGATGAGAAGTATTCTGAAGTGGTGCGTGTTCTTAATAAAAAATATGAAGACTTAAAGGCGAGCGAGTTAGAGGATGAGTATTCAATCTTTAGAGTTAATGATTCACAAAGGAATATTTCGCTAGGACAAAAAATAGATAATATAGAGATTAAGCAGGAAGATGAGTTTCTTTATGTTATGGTTAATAGAACACAAGAAGTAGGAGGACCACATCCAAATAATTATTCGGAATCATATGTTATAGATTGTAACACTTATTATTTTGCAAAAATGAGAGAAGTAATAAATGTAAATGATGATACTATTAATGAAATAGCAAAACAAGTAAGTGAAGAGCATCCGGAAAGAGATTTTAAGTCTCTTAGAAACGATATTAAAAAAGCAATAAATCAAGATAGTGAACATTGGGAAATACGTGATGGGAAGCTTGTGATATGGTTTGATGTTTCAGATATTGATCTCTAAGATCTCTAATGGCTGCCGCTCA
>DAISYI010000003.1:27066-28445 GCA_036825385.1 Lachnospiraceae bacterium
TCTGGCGCATATTCAGGGGATGGGGAATTCGCTGCGATTCTTCCTTATAAGAAAAAGGGTAAATAAAATTTAGACTTTGGACTGCGATGGAAAGTTGACACTCCATTAGTGTGATATAACTATCACACGGAAGAATCAAAATGAAATATCACGAATGAAGTGTGCGTCAAAAAAGCCAGGAAGTACAGTTTTAAATGAAACTGTGTATTCAAAAAAACACTAAAGAATTGGAATAAATATATGAGGTCTAAAAACTATAAAAGAAGAATTAGAGTGTGTTTTACTCTTATAGTTATAGCAATGGTTCTAGTATTAGGGATGGTTGGTTATACTATATGGGACATGAATCACTCGAATGGAGTATCGGCTAAGCATGTTAGCGAAAAGAGAAATGAGGTTTCTGTTTCTCGAGCAAAAAATACTCTTCCAGAAAGATTTGAAACACTTGGGATTAGGACAAAAAAGTATCCTTTGAAGTTTAAATTAGAGAAGAATCTCGAAGGCGCATTGGTTAATTTGGCATCTATAAATAATCAATTCTCTGCTTCGAATATGGATTCTAAATGGGATGAAGTCTTTATAAAGAATTTTTTGATGTCATCAAGATACTCTTTTGATTATTTGGATAAAATAGCCGAAAAAAATGCGGAACAAATCAGTAAAATTCAAGCTGAGTATATGTGTTTTTCGCTTACTGGGGAAGATAGAAAATTAAACCTTAGTGAAAAAAAGCTAGATAGGAAACAAGCAACTAGTACTTTAGACTCGTCGGAAATAAAAATCAAAGAGTAAGGAAGTATCCACTTTTTTAAATAATTATCAATTTTAGAGCATCTTGAATTTGATGAATAAAAATCAAAGAGTATAGGGCTGTTGAAAAGGATGGAGAGATTAGTCTTAGTTTGAAATATGGTAGGTACAAGATTGAATCCTCAAAGCCATTTGAAATTGGTACGATGGATGTAAAACTTAAACGTAATCCATATAGTTGTTTTGACGGGTATAGCGTAGTAAGTCTTTTGAAGAGAAGCGAAACTAGTGGTGCTGAAAATGACTCAAAAAGTTATTATATGCGTGTAGTATATAGTGATGAGGCAAAAGCATATGAAGTATGTTCATCTCCGGAAGAATTAAACGTTTCTATGTATGTAGAGCTAGATGTAGTACAAAACTCAGATATTGACAAGTTTTTGAAAGCGAATAAGGGAAAAACAATTAAGGTCGAGTTTAAAGCGAATAATTCCGGTGGCATAATAGATAAAGTGAAACCGATAAGCGTATATCGAGATATTGACTAGAACGCTAAGTGAATCGTTTGAAAGTGAAATAAAAGGGTGATCAAACTTGTTGAGGGTTTGAAAAATGAAGAACAAAAAATT
>DAISYI010000003.1:28455-28872 GCA_036825385.1 Lachnospiraceae bacterium
TTTAATTGTTATAATTTTGTTTTTGATATTAACTCTAGTATCGTTTGGAACGATAAGGAGCACAAAAGGTAATAACACCGAAACTAATCAAATTAAGTTGCCTAAAGAATTTAAAGAGTTGGAAGTATCTAAGTTTACGTATCCAAAGAAATTTAAGATGGGTAAAAACCTTAAAAATGCTATTGCGCAGTATATGTCATATAATAATAAATATTATGCTAAAAGCACTGGCGAACTAAATTGGGATATAAATTTTAAACGCTCTTTGATTTCGCCAGCAAGAGAACGTTTTGATTATATTGATACGTGTTTAAAAAATAAAGAGGATTACTTGTTAACCCCAAAACAAGTTGAGTATATGAACTATTCTTTTACTGGGACAAATAAAAAAATGAGCATCCCAATTGAAGGTGTTAG
>DAISYI010000003.1:28932-36123 GCA_036825385.1 Lachnospiraceae bacterium
AAAGCAAAAAGGAGATAGATTTCATGTAATTGCTCAGTATGATTGTTTTAGCGGAAAATCATATATGAAAAAACCATATAAAAAAGGGGAATATGACATATGGCTAAAAAAGAATCCATATAGTTGTTATGATGGTTATTCTGTGCTTAGTATAAAAAGAAAGAACGAAAAATACACTGCGATAATTGGACAGGTATATAAAGCGTATTGTTCTTATGACATGGATTTTGGATACTTTGTAGTATATGAATTCCCGGATGAACTACAGGGGAGTCATTTCTCAAGGGCTAATTTTGATGATAACCCTGAGTTGAAGAAGTTCGCAGAGGAACATAAGGATACAACGCTTGAAATAGAGTTTAAGCTTGAAAAACATGAAAAATGGGTAAGTGAAGTAAAACCTATATCTGTAAAAGTTCGTGAAGATTAAAAGAAGAAAGCACCTGCAAGAGTAACTTGCAGGTGCTTTCACATATCTTAATTTTCTACCGTTCCCTGATTTGGTTCGGAATCATCAGGCTGGTCGAGTTTTGTCTCGTTCGAATCGTCTTCGTCAGGTTTCTTTGTTCGAAGAATCTCTGGATCAGAGTAGGTTATCTTGTTTGATGTACGAAGCACATCTTCGCCGGAACCTACATGTGATACATAAATTGTATCACCGTCTTCTATATCATCTTTACTAAATGTCAGTACCTGACCACTTTCATAGTGAGTATCGACTTTCTTACCATTTACATATACATAACTCCATTTCGTGAAGTTGTCACCGAAGAGGTGGACTTTCTTGTCATAGGAGTATGCTTTGTTTATCTTGATATCATGTATACCCATGAGAATCTTCGTCGCTGGGTATAGGTTCTGGTCGCCATTATATGCGTACTTCTTTCCGTAAAGAAGGTCGTACTGCAAAGCTTCCAAGCCACTCTGGTACTTAAGTGAATTGTACTGCTCGCCATTCATAAGCATACGCTGATTGTAGTCGAGCATCGTTCCACCGTGGATACCGAGTCTGTTAAAGAATGCTGGAAGAAGCTGATATGCAGTGAGTGTTTCGTCCTGTTTCTCCATTCCGAAATTGTTCCATGAAACATAGCTTGTGTTAAATACAGAACCTGTCTTCATGTCACTGTCGAGAAGGTTAAGTGATGGAAGGTGATCTCCAAACATAACGAGGAGAGTTTTTTCGCCACGCTTCTCAAAGCTCTTTACGTAGTTCTCCATCCATTTATCCATGGCGTGGAGCTGATTGATGTAGTATTCCCAGGCGTACTGTTCGCTCTCGGATTTGCCCTTCGCAGTCACCTTGATTTCAGGGTTGTCGAGAACTTTGTATGTAGGGTAATTACCGTGTGTTCCAACTGTAATTGTGTAAACGAAGTCAGGACCTTTAGAAGAGTCCATAGAATCCTTTGTAGCATCAATCAGAATATCATCTGTAGGCCATGAGCCGAGAGGCGTGTATTCTGTGATGTCGAGGTTTTCCTTCGCTGTAAATGTATCAAATCCCATAAGGGAAAAAGCATTTTTTCTACTGTAGAAGTTCGCACCATTGTTATGAACTACGTGCGACTTGTATCCGAGCTTTTTCAGAGTGTCTGCTGAACTCTCGCATGAATCAATCTTCTTCATGACAGTCTTCTGTGGATACTCACCTGGACCGAAGAAGTTTACTGACATACTTGTGAGAACTTCGAACTCAGGGTTACATGTTCCGGCACCTACTACTGGAGACACGAAGCTTCCTGTAGAGTAGTTCTTCTGAAGTGAATGGAAGAACGGAGTAGGATCCTCGGAAAAAGAGAGGAATTTACACTCGTATGGGTCGAAGAATGACTCGAGAAGTACGACGACCACGTTTGGCTGGTCTGACTTCGAAAGAGTAGTCTTTCCGACTGTTGCTTTGTCCTGAGCGACGATGCTGTTGATTGTGTTTTCGCTATAGTTGATTGGCTTCGACATACCACGGCTGAATACTGATGTACCGAAACCGTAGAGGTAACCATAAGTCTTGTATCCTTCTGAAAGGTTTCCGAAGTAGGATGCAAGCTTGTTTGTTTTTCTGAGGCCGATAGTGGCGAGAGGGAGTGATACGAAGAGTATCACTACGAAGAGAAGGCGAGCGAAGAATGGTTTCTTGTCTTCATACTTCTTTCCTTTTATAAATACAATTACGAGTAAGCAGAAGAATGCGATACTTCCGACTACTACGAGGATTTCTTCAAATACAGAGAAGTACTTGCTGCCCTGCATTGTGAGGAGGTCTGTGACCATGTAGAAATCCGTGAAACCGAATGGTGAAACTCGGTTTAGTAGAAGTACGCAGTTTATGATTCCGAGTACCAGGAAGACACCGCCGACGATTAATCTGACGAATGAACGCTTTCTGGTGATAAAAACAAGTGAAAAACCTACATAAACGATGAAAGAATTATATAGGTAAGGAATCGTGTGATCTCGTACGAAGAGGCATGCCTGGACGAAGGAATGTCTGGACATCCATTCGAGAACGAATACCATTACGTGTGCAACTACGATATGAGTGAAAACAGCGTATTTCTCGAAGAATGCATTATATCTTCTGTAGAGAAGTGCTGCCTTTGAAGGCTCTTTCTCGGCCTTTTTATTCTTATGTTCTTCGCGCTTGTCTTTCACTTTTGTAAACGCGAGTTTAATCTTAGATCCAATGTTTTTTAACTTCATAAAATACCTCGGCAAAATTGCCTATTAGAAATCAATCGGTTATAATACAAACCGAAATTATAACACTGAAAATTTATAAGTGCAAATTTATGAAGGGCGTGAATAGATAATGATATTACTTCAGTTGAATTGGATTTGGATGTCGCTTATAGCGGCTCTTTTTGTTGGTATGGCACCGGTGCTTTTAAAGAATGGTCTGAAGAAGAGTAGTGTACTGGTTTCAACGGCTGTAAGTGCGACGGCTTTTTTGGTTACAGGTGTTATTATAGGAAGTATTATTGAGAATATAAACTTGCTTGATGGAATGGACGCTTTGTCTTTATTAAAGTTAATAGGGTTCGGGGCTCTTTATCTCGTGCTATTTGTTTTGGCTCTTATAGCGCTTGATAGGGGGACAGTAATTCAGGCGGTTATTGCTCTTCAGTTTTTCTATATTGTTCCACTTGTAGTTGGAGCGATTACGTCAAAGAGAATGCTTGATACGAAAGAGTGGCTCTTCGTTGGGCTAGTAATAGCAGGTGTTGTGCTTGCTGTTTTTTCCGAATCTAGCGATAGGCTCTGGGTTGTATTTGCACTTGGAGCAGTGATAGCTTATTTAATTATGAATGTATATAAGAGTAAATTCCTCGTCGGAATGAACACGAATGCAGTTCAGACGATTCCGCTTGTGTTTGCGGTAGTTGTTTCATGGATTATTCTAGTTATTCGCGGCGAAGGCAATGTGATGAAGAAGATGACCGTGTTCAATGGTTTGTTTCTAATTCTCGCTGGCGTCATTCTTGCGTTTGCACTGGTGCTTGAGGCAAGGGCACTCGGTGTCGGCGATGTGAAGATGGTTTCGTCGCTTGTGAAGCTTTCCTTGCCGATTGCGATGCTTCTGTCACTTGCTTTTCTGAAAGAGAAGCTGAATAGTTTAAAGGTGGCGGCTCTCGTGCTTGTTTTGGTTGCGGACTATATGTTTATTATGGGATAGAATGCTATGGCTTTAAAATTTAGTAGAAATACAAAGAAAATTAGAATCAAAAAATCGATTATTCTATTTGGAAGTATCTTCCTGGTTTCGCTTATCTTCTTTGAAATCCTTCTGAATTTCAGAAAGAATTCGGGGAAGGTGGTTGGAAACGAGTCGACACTTCCGGTCCTTTATGAGGTTGAGTCTGTTGGAAAAATCAACCCAATGCACGGTTTCCTTCAGCCGTTCAAAGTGGGTGTGGTCAACTCTCCTATGATGCCGACTGCAAATGGGCATCTCAAGTTCTCACTTGATACTTATGGTGGAGACGTATCAGATATCACTTATACCCTGTACGATGAAGCGGGTAAGAATACTGTTACATCAGGTACGACATCATTTAGTACAGAGAAGAAGTCGGTTGATTTCGAAATCAATCTTCCAGATCATATGAAGAAGAATCAGATTTTCCTTCTGAAGATTACTGCAAAAGTTGATGATAAGGAAGTGAACTTCTATTCTAGAACGCTAAACGTTTCGAATGATAAGATTTCTGAGAGTATTACTTTTGCCTCTGAGATTCGAAGTGCGATTCTCGCAAAGGATGAGACTAAGCTTACAAAGATGGAACCGGACGAGAGCAAATACACAGATTCTCTCGCCGACGTAAATATTCACTCGTCTATGAAGCAGATTACATGGGGACAGATTACACTCACAAAGGTTTCTGATCCTATGATTGTGGTTAATAGTTATGTGAACGACTGCGCTGAGATTACTTATACATATTATGCCTCTGATGGGAAAAATCAGTATAACGTAAATGAGTATTTCAAAATCCGAAATTCGGATAAGTGTTATCTTTCAGATTATAGTAGGCGAACGGAACAGGTTTTTTCCGGAACGCGTGCGGTACAGAGGCAAAATGGTTTGGAACTCGGCGTGGTTCCATCTGATGTGAAGTATATTTCGAATCAGACTGGGCGAATAGCAGCGTTTGTAAACTGTGGTAGATTGTTTGAGTACAATCAGACGACTGGAAAGATTACAAAGGTTTTTGATTTCGGGGATGGTAAGTCTGATGTTAGAACAGATTTCAAACAGCATGGAATTAGACTCCTAAGCATTGACGAAGGTGGTTCTATTGATTTCGCGGTTTATGGTTATATGAACAGTGGAATGCATGAGGGCTACTGTGGAATTTCATTCTATAAATATGATAGTACGACGAACCAGACATCTGAGCAGGTGTTTACAAAGTCGGAGATGCCATATGAATTTTTGAAGACGGAATATGGTGATACTGTATATAGAAGTAGAACTGGTTCGTATACGATTATGTCTGATGGCGTTCTCTATCAGATTAATCCTTCAGGAGACAAGATTACGAAGTTGCTTTCTGGGCTTGATGAGAGTCAGTATGCAGAGTCTAAGCAGGGCAGATACATTTCCTGGACGGAGAAAGCCGGTTCGGATGATACGATTTATACAATAGATCTTGATAGTGGTAAGAAGTATAAGTATAAGGCGAAAGCTGGTGAAGAGTATATTCCGCTTCTATATGTCGGTGAGGATTTGATCTTCGGAAAGTTGAATGCTGGAAGCGAAGGCGTAGATGAAGATGGTAATAAGGTTTATCCGATGACGGATATTCTGATTGGAAATGTTTCGTCGGGTTCGTTCAAGGTTGTAAAGGAATATCCGCAGACGGAGCATGTGGTTACAGCTGTTTCTGAAAGTGATGATACGCTTTATCTTACTCGTTCGAATCTAGAGGATGGAGTTTATAAGAAGGTGGCAGAAGATGTCATCAAAAATACATTCTCAGATGAGGCTAGAGGTGTAGACCTTACGAATACGGTTAGCGAGAAATCAGGAGTGGTTTATAGCCTTGCGATGAAGAATATGCAGAGTATTCCTACTAAGCAGATTTCTGTAGCTTCTGTAAGGATGAAAGCAGGAGAGAATGCGGTTTCTCTACCTACACCAAACCTTTCTAATAAGTATTATGTTCTGAAGGGTGGAAATATCGTTTCGGAAGATAATAGACTAAATCGTCAGATTGAGAGTGCTGCAGATATCAAGGGCTCTGTAATCGATTCAGATAGGTTGGTTTGGTCTTCGGCAAGAAGAGAGCGAGTATCTACTATAAATGTAAACGAAAGCGTATTTAAGGATATTAGAGACGAGAAGAATGGATATAAGTATCTGAAGCTTAAGGGTGCTGATTTAAAGAATGTTCTCTACTTCGTTTCAAATGGTACTCCAGTATATGCACAAGGCGCTGATACAGAGTATTTGATTATAGGTTATGATTCAATCGGTATTACGGTATATAACGCATCTAAGGGCGTTTACGAGACGACTATGCAGAGTGCGTTTGGTTACAAGATTGAGCAGAATGGAAACAACTATAAGGCGTTTTTGAAATAAATAGTTTAATAGTGATAACCAAAGAAAAAGCTCGAAATCTCTAAAAAGAGATTTCGAGCTTTTGTTTTAGTTTAGTATATCTTATTTCTGATTCTTCTTATAGTTTTCAACAACGGCTGCAATCTTGTCATATGGATCAAGAAGTTTGCTCATTGATGCATCGTGGTTAAGTGTATCAATGATGTAAGCGATGTACTTACTCATGTCGCAGTTGATGTAATAATCTCTTGAGAGAAGCTCTGGAGTCTGGTATGTAAGGTTTGTTGTGATAACCTTGTAAATAATTCCATCTTCTACAGCTCTGTCAAATGATGCGAGACCATTTGTGAAGAGACCGAATGTAGCGATAACGAAAACTCGTTTAGCTTTACGCTTTTTCAGCTCTGTTGCTACATCAATCATTGATTCGCCAGAAGAAATCATGTCATCGATGATGAATACGTCCTTGCCTTCTACAGAAGAGCCGAGGAATTCGTGAGCAACGATTGGGTTTCTTCCGTCTACAATCTTTGAGTAATCACGTCTCTTGTAGAACATACCCATATCTACACCGAAGATAGATGCGAGGTAAACAGCTCTCTTTGTAGCACCTTCGTCTGGTGAGATGATCATGAGGTGATCATTGTCGAACTGAATGTCGTCTACGTTCTTGCAGATGCTCTTGATGAACTGGTATGAAGCAGGTACAGATTCGAATCCGTGAAGTGGGATGGCGTTCTGTACGCGAGGGTCGTGTGCATCGAATGTGATGATGTTGTCTACACCGATTGATTCGAGGTCCTGAAGTGCAAGTGCACAATCGAGGGATTCTCTAGCACTTCTTCTGTGCTGTCTGCTTTCATAGAGGAAAGGAAGGATTACGTTAATTCTCTTTGCTTTTCCGTTTGTAGCAGCGATGAGTCTCTTCAGGTCGTTGAAGTGATCATCTGGTGAATAGTGATTTTCATGACCACAAAGCTTGTATGTGAGGCTGTAGTTCATTACGTCAACCATGAAGTAAAGGTCCATTCCTCGGATTGACTGCTGGATGAGACCCTTTGCTTCACCAGAACCGAAACGTGGTGCTGATGATTTGATGATGAATGAGTGGTCCTTGTAAGATGCGT
>DAISYI010000003.1:36133-40555 GCA_036825385.1 Lachnospiraceae bacterium
CTCCACTTAAGTAGGTAGTCGTTTGCTTTCTGACCGAGCTCGCTGCAACTGTTAAGTGGAACGAGTCCAAGGGGAGCGATTGGATGATAATTGGTCAGTAAGTTGTCGTTTGACATTTTTTTAGTTCCTTCCTAAATTAATATTTCTTGGTATTTACTTTATTTTCATACGGAGACGGATGTCGTCTCCGCAGAATTTCAAAAGGTGAAAATGTGAGTATATTCTCGAAGTAGTTCTTTCGGAATATAATGCTTTCAGGTCGAGTACGTTCAAGTTTGTAGATATAATCATCGGTTTGTTTCTAAGCAATCTTTCGTTGATTACGAAGAAGAGCTGAGACTGAATGAAGTCGGTCGTTTTTCCTTCAGTTCCTAGGTCGTCTATGATGAGTACATCGGTACTAAATATTTTGTCATATTCGGCGGAGTGTGTGTATTCGCCGAATTTCTGCTCACGTAATGTATCAAATAGTTTAGTTGCACTAAAGTATATAACAGAAATTCCGTTGTAAAGCAATTCGTTTGCGATACAATTTGAAAGAAATGTCTTTCCTGTGCCGGTATCCCCGTAAAAAAGTAGTGAATCTGGTGTGATATTGTTTTTGAAAGCCGATACAAATCGTTTGGCTGTATCAAGAGCTTCCTTTGCTCTATCGCGTTCTGATTTATTTGAAGCAGGGTCGAGTTTCGTATCGCTGTAGTAGTCGAGAGAGAAGCGGTCGAATTTGCAATCACGGATGTTTGCTTCTAGTTCTGACTGGCTGAAAGTGATATCTAGAATCTTCTGCTTTAAGCAGTGGCAAGGAGATTGACCGATATAGCCGGTATCTTTGCATTCTTTGCATTTGAAGTGTGGCTCAAGATAAGAACGGTCGTATCCCTTTGCTTCAATTAATTTATATTTTTCCTCAATAAGAGTGTTAATCTTGCTTTTTGATAAAGCAACGGCAGTCATGTCACCGCCAAGAGATTTCGAAACTGCTTCTAAGCTTATCTTTGAAATCAAGTCATCGATTTCGTGAAGCTTAGGAATAGAGGAATAGACCTCTTCTTTGCAGGCTTCGTCCTGATCTCTGTCAATTCGGCGCTGGCGTTCGTAGTCGCGCATGATTTCATCAAATTGTGAATTGTTAACTGCCATTTACTGTAGTAACTTCCTTTCAAGTTCGAGCAATTCTTCATCAGTTGTATTTCGCTCTGTAAAGTTCTGGAAGCTTGTAGTCTTCTGAACTGTAGCTTTAGGCTTTGTAGATTTCTTGAGTGCGTCCTTTTTCTTTACATCACTCATAGTTTTGATTCCGTTCTCGTTCCATTCGTTGAGAATCTTCTCGGCATAGGCGAAGCTGACTTTGCCTGTGTTGTTAAGTGCACGGTCGCATGCCTCGCTGATGAGGTCATCGGAGAAGTGGTATGTTGAAATCCACTTGTTGAGATAACCTTCTTCTCTTGTGTTTAGGTTTCTGCCACTAATGCCGAAAGCTTTAACTACAGCATAGTATGTCTTGGAATGTACTGATGACTCGGCTCTCGCCTGTTCTTCAGTTGTGATTCCTTTCTCGTTCCATGCTTCAGCGATGCTGTTCATGTAGAAGAAACTACTGTGATTATTGTTCATGCAGAGTTCAATAAGGTATTCGATGAGGCTAGGTGCAAGACCTAATGTCTCATTCCACTCGATTACGAATCGCATTTCTCTGCTGGAAAGTGGTTTGCCTTTGAGCATTTCTGCCATCTGGTAAACCTCTTCGAGAGTCTGCTCGTCGAAGAGTATGGTTTCAACCTTCTTAGGTTCTTCTTCTACTTCTTCCTCGAAGTATTCAACGGGAATATCTTCGATATTTGACTGTGAAGTTCTTTCGATGTCTCCTGAAGAAGGATGAACACATACTCCCACGAGCTGCTTCTTGCCATCATACTCTAATCGGATGAGCCCCTTTTCCTCCCAGTATGATAGTGCACGTCTTACATCAGCTTCTGTGTGATGTAACGTATCTGCCGCTTTCTTGATAGAAAAGCTCACGCCACTCCCCGTAAGTGTTCGCATGAGATAGAGATAAGTTTTTACAAACTCACCACTGCATTCAGGCATAAAATTATCTATGAAGTCGTTACTAATACATGTCACCTGATTGGCACATGATGAATGTAAAAAAATCTCGTCTGGCATAAAAATTATCCTCCCAAAATAACTCGAGAGAAATTATAACATATCGGGTATTTCTTTCAAGCGTAAAAGTGCCTCAAACGCTGATAAATAGCGTGTTTGAGAAAATGTTGATAATGTGGATAAGTGTCAAAAATGTCCATTAGTCAGTGCATTTTGGCATAAAAAATCTGGGGATAATTATCCCCAGAAAATTGTGGATAATGTGGATAACTATTATTTCACGAGGTTTTCGCCTACTTCTATGATGTTTCCGGCGCCCATAGTTATCAACAAGTCTCCGTTCATAGAATTTTTTTTCAAAAATTCTTCAATTTCGTCAAAAGTATGGAAATGATGGCATTCTTTTCCTTTTTCGTCGATGAGTTTCTTGATGTCTGCAGAGCTTACTCCGTAGATGTCCTGTTCGCGTGCAGCGTAGATATCTGCAAGTACAACGATATCAGCGAGCGCGAGTGAATCGGCAAAGTCAGTAAGGAATGCTTTTGTTCTAGTGTATGTGTGTGGCTGGAATGCAACGATAATGCGGTTGTGTGGTGTATGGTGTGCTGCATCCATAGTAGCTTTGATTTCTGTAGGGTGGTGTGCGTAATCATCTATTACAACAGCACCATTATCGAGTCTTCCTTTGAACTGGAATCTTCTGTCTGCACCAGTGAATTTCTTGAGTCCTGACTGGATGAGGTTGTATGGCATTCCGAGATCCATGAGAAGTGCGATAGCAGAGAGTGCATTTGCTACGTTGTGTTTGCCAGGAACGTGAAGTGTAATGCGCTCAAGCTTTTTCCCATTAGTTACTGGAATGAATGATGCATGCCCAAGGTCATCATATGTGATGTCTTCTGGATGGAAATCGTATGCTTCGTCGAGACCAAATGTAGTAACGCGGCAGTTAACTCCGGCTGTAATCTCTGAGAGATTTGGAATGGCTCCGTTTACATAGAGGACGCCGTCTGCTTTTGTGTTGTTTGCATATTTGTTGAAAGATGCTCTTTCGTTCTCGAGTGTCTTGAAGTAATCGAGGTGTTCAGCGTCGATGTTCAAGATGATGTTGTATTTAGGGTAGAAGGAGAGGAAACTGTCTGTGTACTCGCATGATTCTGTGATGAAGTACTTTGAGTTTCCGACTCTTACGTTGCTCTTGATTGCAGAGAAGATGGCTCCAACTGAGATTGTTGGGTCAGTGTCGCACTCGAGGAGAACCTGGCTGATCATGGAAGTAGTTGTAGTCTTTCCGTGTGTACCAGCTACTGCGATTGACTCTGTAAAGTGTGCCATTACCTGTCCGAGAAGTTCTGCACGAGTGAGCATAGGTTTGCCTGTTGCCTTTGCAGCTTTGAATTCTGGGTTGTCAGGATGGATGGCAGCTGTGTAAACGAAGAAGTCGATGTCGTCTCTTACGTTCTCTGCAGCCTGTGGATATGAGATGAGAGCACCTTTCTTGGCAAGCTCTGCTGTAAGTTCTGTTTCATTTCGATCTGAACCGTAAACTTTAAAATTCTTATGAAGTAGGATTTCAGCAAGTCCACTCATGCTGATTCCACCAATACCGATAAAATGCGCTGAAAGCGCTTTATTAAAATCAATAGTGTACATAATAGGTTACCTCGATTTGTACTAATAGTTCTTATAATTGATTAACAGAACAATTATACAATCTGAAATGGAAAAAGCAAGTTCTTATTAAAAGGATTAATGGGGGTGTACTGCCAAGTGAAGGGAATGGAGGTGATGGCAGTACAAATTTGTTTTATTTAAACTGATGGGAACAACTCGTGTACTGCCATTTGGCTAAAAAATGAGTTTTTGAAGTACAAAAATTGGAAACAGCGCGGCGGATAAGCAGAATTTGTACTGCCATTTATGAGAAAATGGCAAGTTTGAAGTACAAATGAAAGTGTGAGAAGAGAATAAACTAGATAAATGTACATCAAAGAGAATGGTAATTGGTGTTATGAAGTACAAATAAGAAAAAAGCCAATCACTTACGTGATTGGCTAAAATAAAGCACTAAAACTATATAATTCTTGGCAATCGCATTATTTAGTATGTGCATTATTTTAATAAGTAACATAGTATGGGTTTGGTCTACCGAGAATTGCAATAATATCAATTATCCAACCAATACCAAATAAACCGAAAGTGAATAGATAAAGTAATCCCTTTACGGCGCGACCTTCATAGAATTTATGTGCACCTAAAGGTCCGAGGAAAATACATAACAAAAGAGCAACCCACTTGTTACATGCTTTTCCGCCC
>DAISYI010000003.1:40565-40919 GCA_036825385.1 Lachnospiraceae bacterium
ATACCTCCTACTGCAGTAGCTGAAGCACTTACGTTATTATTGATGATAACAGGCTGATCGTTGCTGCTAGTTTTTAATTCTTCGACCTGTTTACCACATTTTGGACATACTACGCATCCTTCGTCTATTTCTTCGCCGCAATGTTTGCAAAACTTCATTTTGTTCCTCCTAATATAAAATCCCATTGGCTTAGTTAAATATGACATATAAATTTTATCACCAAGTTAGTGATATGTCACTAACTATTTCATTTTAGATTTAATACGATTTATTACATCTGAAATGAAAGGAGTAAGTATGACGACTGTAGATGCAATTGCAAAGAGAATACGTGATTTGTGTGAAGAGCGTGGG
>DAISYI010000004.1:0-5598 GCA_036825385.1 Lachnospiraceae bacterium
TGTTCCAACTCCACATATTTTAGCAATATCCTTTATAGTTAGTCGTGACATCAAATTCTCCTGTAGTATTCAAAAATAAACTGCTGCATTACGCCATTGTACGGTTCATATCTGTCAAATGGAAATCCCGTCTTGTAATGCTGATCAAGTGAACGCTTAATCCATACATCTATTGGAAATGTATTTAATCTATAGAATCCAAAAAGCATCGTGCATGAAGCGACCTTGTCTCCAACCCCATAGAATGACTTCAATGCTTCGAAGAGTTCTTCATCATCCATGTCTGTCATTTCATCTATTAGAAATGGTGCTTCATGAATTCTAGAAACCGCACTTTCGATATAAGGCAATCTGTATCCCAATCCACATTCTTCCAACCTATCATGCGATGCATTATACAACTCTTCCGGAGTAGGGAAAGCATAGACATCTTCCCCATTAACTCTTCCAAGCTTTTTCCCGCAAAGAGCGCAAATCTTCTCTATTGAAGTTTTAATCGCAGGGATGCTCTTTCGCTGAGATATTATAAAACTGATAAGCATTTCGAACGGTTCCTGTTTCAGGATGCGAACCCCATTCCCATATTCTGCTGCCTGAGATAGGAAACGATCATCCTTATCAACGAGTTTCTCAATCTCATCATAAGAAGTATAAATATCGAAGTATTCCTTCCATATATCGAGTTCTTCCGACTCGCATTCAACCTCGACACCTTCATCACAATTCGAAACTATTGTGTATTTCCCAAAAGCGGGAATCAGATACCTTCCATCCCCGAGGTCTCTCCATCTAAAACACTGTCCGCTGTCTGCTATTTTAGAAATATCAATTTTGTCTGTACATTTTAGTATCATGCTTCTTCCCCTTATAAAAAAAGTCACTAGGTATTATACCTAGTGACTATTGTACCACTTTTATCTGAAAAAGCATTAAAGTTTAAAGAATCCGAGCGCCTGCGCAATTGAACTAATAAATACAGCAAGGATAAACCATGGCGCGATATATTTGATTACGATGATAAACATCTTCTTTCCGGCGAACTTCTCACCGTTTTTCTCAACTTCTGCAATGATTGCTTCTGGTTTAATTACATATCCTACGAAGAAGCAAGTTACAATTGCTACTACAGGCATGAGAACGGAGTTACTAATGAAGTCCATAAGGTCCAGCGCCTGCATTCCAAGCACTTTGAAGTTTGCTAGAGGTCCGTATCCCAAAGATGCGAATCCGCCAAGGAAGATAGAATAAGCGCCTGTAATGCCTGCCGCTCTGAGACGTGAGATATGAAATCTATCCATAAATATTGATGTAACTGCTTCCATCAGCGAAATAGCTGATGTCATTGCAGCGAAGAATACCATCACGAAGAAACAAAGTCCAATCCATCTGCCACCAAGCATGTTCGCAAACGCTTTTGGAAGAGTTACAAACATAAGTGATGGACCTGATGAAAGAACCGCTTTGTCACCGTTTGAGAATGCAAATACTGATGGAATAACCATAAGACCTGCAAGTACAGCAATGATTGTATCGAAGAACTCAATCTGACGAACAGCGCCTTCCATTGAATCTTCATCTTTCATGTAAGAGCCGTAAGTAATCATAATTCCCATTGCAAGTGAAAGCGAATAGAAGAGCTGTCCAACAGCCGCGAGCAATGTCTTTGCCGAAAAATGCTTAAAATCGGGAACAAGATAATATTTCACGCCATCAAGCGCTCCATCATTCATACATACAAATACTGCCACCACAATCATAAGCATAACGAGAATTGGCATAAGTACTTTTGAAATCTTCTCGATTCCCTTTACTACTCCTGCGAGGATTACTATGAGAACGAGAACCATACAGAGCATGAACCAGAATAACGGCTCGAATGTTTCTGTAATAAACGCGCCAAAGTATCCATCTTTAGAAGCCGCTACGTTATCTCCCATAATAAACGCAACAGTATACTTAAGAACCCAACCTGTAATTACTGCATAGTATGGGAAGATAATGATTGGCACTGCTGCCGTTAGTACACCTTCAAAGCCATACTTCTTATTCAATTTCTTATACGCACCGATGGCACTGAGTTTAGTCTTACGTCCGAGACCAATCTCTGCAATCATAAGTGTAAAACCAAATGTTACAGCTAAAATGATGTACACAAAAAGGAAGCTTCCACCGCCATACTGCGCTGCGAGATAGGGAAACCTCCAAATATTTCCAAGACCTACAGCAGAACCTGCTGCCGCAAGTACAAATCCAAGTTTACTAGTAAACGCACTTCTTTCTTTCATAAATAATCCTCACTTTATTGAAAATTCTTATTTGACGATTATATCACTCTCAGAAAGTTTGTGAATACTATTTTTCACTTTTTCGATGAATTATTTTCACTTATCCAAAAATCGCTTTAAAAATGCCAATTATGAATTGAGCAATCGCAATGATAATCTTTGCCAAGAAAGCAAGAAACGCAAGGAATGCTGACCATATCATTTTGGCTATGCCCTTTGCATCTATCGATACTGTTGTTGTAGTCGTCTTAGTTTCACTCTTTGAGACTGAAGACTTTTTCTCCTTAGGTTCTCTTACTTCTTCATCAACTAGAGGAGTCGAACCTCCTGGAGGATTCGATAAATCAACAGATATCGGTGCGATATTTATTCCTGTGTATTTCGCATTTCTCTCGTGCTTCGTTCCGTCCGGTGAAAAATCAGCTTCGTTCTTCAGGAAGAAGTCATAGGAAACCTTCTCCTGGTCGTCCCATGTGACGTCGACATTGTACCACTGTCCATCTACGCGAACTACGTTCCATGCGTGATTGTCTCCAGTGCTTACGTTTCCTTCCTGAATTGTTCCATTCACAACTCTGTCACCTGAAGCCTTTCCTGTGACAATACGGCAATCAAGCTTCGCCGCACGAGCCAGACGGTAAAAAGCGAGAGCGTAACCCTGACATACTGCACTTTTATTGAACAGAAGATTATATGCGTCATATCTAGTATATGACGTATCGTATGAGCCCTGCTGACAAATATAGTCATGTATATATCTGGCTTTGTCGAAATCGCTCTTTCCCTCGACTTCTTTTGCAATCGACTGTGCAAGTGTAGTAAGCTGCGTCTCCTGCTCATAGGTCGTCATATAGACAATATTGTAGTTTAGCTCGCCCTTTCCATCAGAAGTGTAGTTTCCATCAATTCTTGCTTCTTTCACTGTGAAAGCAAGATAGTCACCAGCTTCACCTGTAGGATCCGGAAGACTTATTGCTTCTTTAAAATATGGAATTTCGTCGGAAGGCTGCTTTTTCACATACTTAACATCTGTTTCATCCATAGAATATGTGATTTTCTCCTTACGCTTCATCATATCTTTGCGAAGAACATATTCTGAGATGTTCCTATTAGCTGCATCTACATGTGATAGTGAGCTTACTCTTGATAAGCTTTCAGAGCATACACTATCCCCTATTATGAACTGAACTGATAGTAACGTTATTAAAAATATTGTGACCAATTGAATTTTTCTATTCATAATCTTTCTCAACCACTTGTAAAATTGTAGTCAACTTTCTATACTTAATAGAATAACCGAAACATTTGAAATTTTGTAGGGAAAAAGGAATATTTTTTATGTCGTCTCAAGCGAACTTAATGACTGAAGGATCTATCCCAAAGAAAATCATTATCTTTGCATTTCCTGTCTTTATAGGCAATCTTTTTCAGCAGCTTTATAACACTGCTGACTCTCTTATTGTAGGAAATTATGTTAGCAGTAGCGCCCTTGCAGCTGTATCTAGTGCTGGTAATCTAATATTTTTGATTACAGGCTTTTTCATCGGATTATCAATGGGTTCTAGCGTCGTAATTTCGACGTACATCGGTGCGAAGAAAGAAGAACACGTAAAGCTTGCTGTTCACACAGCTATAGCACTCGCGTGCGTTTCCTCCGTCCTCATGACTTTCATCGGAATCGTGTTTGCACCTCAAGCGCTTCTACTCATGAAGACACCTGCTGATGTACTCCCAGAATCGACGACTTATTTCAGAATATATTTCGCCGGAGCTACAGGTATGGTGTTCTACAACACTTGTATGTCAATCTTACAGGCCTCAGGTGACAGTAAACACCCTCTTTACTATCTGATTTGCTCATCCATCATAAATGTTTGTTTGGATTTATTGTTTATACGCGTAATGGGATTTGGTGTAGGTGCCGCTGCGCTCGCAACAACAATTTCTCAGTTTACAAGCGCTTCACTAGCCCTTCATAGGCTTCTTCACATCGACTCTGATATTAGAATTATTCCTAGTCAGATTCGTTTTAACAAACCTATTCTGAAGCAGATTCTCCACGTTGGAATCCCATCTGCGTTCCAGAATTCTATCATCGGCTTCGCAAATGTAGTAGTTCAGTCTTACGTAAACTACTTCCAGAAAGCCGCTGTTGCAGGCATCGGTGCCTATACGAAGATTGAAGGTTTCGTATTTATTCCTATCACAAGCTTCGCTATGGCTCTAACGACTTTCATCGGTCAGAACAATGGTGCGAAAAAGATGGACCGTGTCCGCCGTGGTTTTCTCTTCGGTATGACATGTTCACTTATACTAGCAGAATCAATCGGCCTTATAATTTATTTGCTTGCTCCGACTTTTATAGGCTGGTTTGATCCAAACCCGGATGTAATATTCTATGGCGTACAGCGTGCTAGAATATGCGCGTTTTTCTTCTTCCTGCTCGCTTATTCGCATATCGTAGCATCGTATTTCCGCGGTCTTGGGAAGACCATCATCCCTATGCTCATCATGCTTATTTGCTGGTGCATAATCCGAGTATCCATTCTCGCAGTCTGCGGCGCGATACATCGCTCGATTCTCACCACACACTGGGTATATCCGATTACATGGTCACTAAGTTCTGTAATCTATACTGTGATGCTGATAAGGACTATGCGAGAAAATAAGACTCAAAATTAATAAAACTTTAATCCCATAGGATTGTACTAATCCAAGAACAATATTATCATATAAGTGTAATTAGTTCTTTCAAAGGAGGAACACAACATGGGACATAGAAGTATTAATTTAAAGAAAATAATTGCCTTACTCGCATTCCTCATTATGGCAATTGTCGCTGTTGGAGTATTCTGGGGCGTAGGCAAGCTCGATCCAATCGGATACAGTCTTCTTTATATCTGGTTCCTGTTGCCTATCGTTTGCTTCGTTGACTCTTTAATAATCGGGAAAAATCACTATTATGGTAAGCTAAACTGGCTTCTACCGATTCTCTACGGAATCCTTTATGCAGCTACAATATACATGACATTCCCACTTGCAAATAACATCGCCATAGGTAAATTAAACACACCAGACATGAGCACATTGTTTATAGGCGTCTCGATTTCCTTCCTCGGAATTGCAATTGGAAATCTCATATATATTAGAAAAAAGCATTTGAATGAAAAAGAGTACTGATAATAATGAACAACCCCAATAATTACCGGTTACTGCAATTCTCTTAATAAATGACTTTTACAGTAGCTCAGTCAACAAGACTGTTACTGTAATTCGCGGTATTTCTCATTTCTTCAGTAACAACGTTCCGCTT
>DAISYI010000004.1:5608-8444 GCA_036825385.1 Lachnospiraceae bacterium
TTGTTACTGCAATTTGTAATAATTTTGATTTTACAGTAACCACTGTCCATTTCCGGCTACTGCAAATTTTATATCTCACTCCTTTTGCAGTAACCGCGTCCAGAACCGGTTACTGCAGTTTTTCATTATTGACCATTCTACAGCAACCCAAAACTCATGAGCCTAAAACGCACTGTACCTCAAATACCAAATTTAATAACGCAAAAAAGCTCCTCCGTTCAGATGAACGGGGGAGCTTTTAAACTCTTATTATTTTTCGATTGGATTATCAATATCTGTCTGAGTAGGTTCCTGTGTAGGAGCCTGTGTGTTATCTGGTGCTGGTGTATTATTTACCTGCGCACCAAATACTGGATTACCATCATGTGTCTGATGCTGTGGCTGATTATACTGGTTATTAAAACCATTGTGGTTCACAGTATTCTGCTGAGCATCAAAGCCCTGATTGAACTGATTTCCATTATTGAACTGCTGTGGCTGTGAGCCGAAGTTCTGCTGGTTGTTGAACTGCTGTCCCTGGTTGAACTGCTGTGGTCCACCGTACTGCTGACCATTGTTATAATTCTGTGGTCCGCCATAATTCTGCTGACCATTATACTGCTGTCCACCGAAATTCTGAGGACGTCCGTACTGCTGTCCACGAGCATTTGCATACTGTGCATATGGGTCCTCGTCACCGAAGCTATTCCACTTAAGGAAATAGTAAGCCTCAAGATTTGCAAGATTCATATATGGAACAAGGAAAAGTGGAGCAAGAAGTCCAAGTGTAAATGGTGTAAGAAGCACCCATCCGATGAAAGAGAGATCCAAAAGGAACAAGTTAAACTTCTGTCCATATGTCATTCTCTTTGAAAGATCGAGAGCATCTCTATAATCGATGTTTGGATTCTCAGCTAAGATGTATGGAACCATTCTATATTCATATGACTTAATGATACCTGGAATAATGAATACAAATGTCCAAAGTGTTGTAAACAATCCCTTCATAAACATTACAAAGATTACATTTGAGAAGTTTCCTCTGTAAGCCTGGAACAAATCATCAACACTTCCACGTCCTGTACTTCTCTTAAGCATAAGCGTTGAAGCAAGACCTACTGTAAGTGGATAAGACACAAGAATCCTAGCAGCAAGCGAACCACCTACAGGAATAAATGATGCAATTCCAACTGCGAGACCTACAATCACTCCCATAAGGAATGTAAGTCCAACATATCCCCAATGATCTGCACGCATAACGTTACGTGCTCTTACTTTTAATTCTGATATAGGCATAATTATCCTCCTAACTTAATTAACCATCTCTACTAGGATAACACAAAAATGACCATTTTTCATTTATTTTTTATTAATCTCATCGATTTTCTTCAAAAGCTCGTCTCTCGTCATTCCTCCAAACATAAACACATTTCGAAGCGGAGTCACAGAAACCATTGCTTCAAGCATCTCGAGATTGTTCTTCGTCTTCGCGCCTTTTTTTGCCGCAGCTTCCTCTCGAGCTTTCTCGAGGCCAAATACATCTTCTACCACCTTGACCAAGTCGACCGCTTTCTCAAAGTAGCTTGGATGCTTTTTCAGAGCACCTATAGTCGTATTCAAATCGACCACAAATGGCAGTTCGGCCTCCGTTTCAAAACGAACTGTTGAAACCAATCTGATATCTCTCGATGATGCTCCGACCAGAATCATATATTCGCCAGACTCTGCGTACCAATCGTGAAGTGCTGTCGAGTACCACGCAAAACTTCTCTTGTCGAGCTTGATATGAACTCTCTTCGTCTCACCTTTCTGCAGAAAAAGCTTCTCAAATCCCTTCAACTCTTTCTCCGGGCGTATTACCACTCCATTCTCATCTGACACATAAAGCTGCACAGCCTCACGTCCTGGTCTATCTCCGACATTAGTGACGTCAAATGATACCGTGAGTTCTTCATCATCTTTTACCACTGGCTTATCTATACTCAGATTACTGTACTTAAACTTCGTATATGAAAGTCCATGCCCAAATGGGAAGAGGACATCCATATTCCTCTTGTCATAATATCTATAGCCAATAAAGAGACCTTCGCGGTAGATTGTCTCTTCTTCAGAACCAAAGTCAAGGTATGATGGATTGTCTTCTAATCTCAGCGGGAATGTCTCAGCAAGCTTGCCACTCGGATTGACTATTCCGTAAAGAATATTAGCCGCAACCTGTCCACTTCCTTCTCCTCCGAGATATGTTTCAAGGATCGCCTTTACATCATTTACCCATGGCATTTCAACAGGCGAACCATTATGAAGAACAACGACCACATTCTCCTGGACTTTCGCCATTTCTCGAATCATTCTGTTCTGAGAATCAGGTAATCTCATATGTGTTCTATCATAGCCCTCAGACTCAAAACTTTCAGGAAGTCCTGCGAAGATTACAACCTTGTCCATTTCCTTCGCCACTTCCAATAGCATTTCAAAACTATCCTCATCAAGCTCGTCTCTAGAGCCTGAGAATCCCTTTGAGTAAGCATATGATTTATAGCCTTCTTCAACTGTTTCTTCTGCCGAAACAACCCAAAAACTATTTATATGAGAACTTCCACCGCCCTGATATCTAGGCTTTACAAAGTATTCTCCTAGGAAGAGAACCTTCTCATCTTCAGAAAGCGGAAGAACATTATCATCATTCTTTAGAAGTACCATCGACTGCTCTGCAACCTGAAGCGCAATATCATGATCTTCTTCGAAATCAATTTCTGCCTTCGGTTCATTATCTTTATAATCATAAATAGTCTTAAGAAGTCGCTTAACGACTACATCTAGCTTCTTCTCATCAAGCCGACCTTCCCGAACCGCCTTT
>DAISYI010000004.1:8454-12612 GCA_036825385.1 Lachnospiraceae bacterium
GCCCGGCATCTCAAGATCAAGACCTGCCTCAATTCCTTTCACACGGTCATTTACCGCATTCCAATCTGAGATTACTATTCCATCAAAGCCCCATTCATCACGGAGTACATCTGTAAGCAACCATTTATTATCAGCTGCATACTCGCCATTTATACGGTTGTATGAACACATCAATGTCGTTGGTTTTGCCTTCTTTACAACCTTCTCAAACGCAGCAAGATAAATCTCTCTCAGCGTTCTCTCGTCGATAACTGAATTATTCGACATACGATATGTCTCCTGGCTATTAGCAGCAAAATGCTTCAGCGAAGTACCTACACCATTTGACTGAACGCCTTCGACAAAAGCTGCAGCGAGCTCACCTGCCAGATATGGATCTTCTGAAAAATACTCGAAGTTACGTCCACATAGCGGTGATCGCTTCATATTTACTCCAGGTCCTAATACTGTAGATACTCCATACGCAGCAGCTTCGCTACCAATTGCTTCACCTTCCTTTCTAAGAAGCTCTCTATCAAAAGAGCACGCAGAAAGAACTGCAGGCGGAAAACAAACCGCTTTTAAACTTTCATTGATTCCCAGATGATCTGCCTTATCATCCTGAGTACGCATCCCATGAGGCCCATCTGAAACCTTTATATCCGGAATACCTAGTCTATCTACTTTCTTTGTATGCCAGAGGTCTGCTCCTGAGCAAAGAGAAGCTTTTTCCTCAAGCGTCATTTCTTCTATAATTCTGTCCAAATCTCTAGCCATTACTTCCTCCCATTCAAGCTATTAACTTCTAGATACATCTAACCAAATCCCACTAGTAAACATTATATCTGAATCACGAAAAGAAGTGCAGTTATATTTCAAACTGCACTTCTCTTCTGAGGGTTTTTTAACAGTTACTCTTTAACACCGCCAGCAGTTACGCCACCAACGATATATTTTGAAAGGATCAGATATACGACAATAACTGGGAAGATTGAGAAAGCAATCATCGCATATACCTGGCCCATATCAAACTTCAGGAAGTCTGCCGCACGAAGCTGAGCAATAAGGATAGGTAACGTCTTCTTTGTATCCTTTGAAATAATCAAGGATGGAATGAAGTAATTATTCCAGCTTGCTACGAAAGCGAAAATCAACTGAACTGCGATAGCTGGTTTCATAAGTGGAAGAGCTACCATATTGAAAGTCTTGAACTCTCCTGCCCCATCCATTCTAGCCGCTTCAATAAGTGACATAGGAAGGTTTGCTGACATATACTGCTTCATATAGAAGAATGTAATAGGTGAAGCAACCGCAGGAATGATAAGTGGTATAAAACTATCTTCAAGCCCCATGTTACTTACTAAGTCTACAAATCCAAGTGCTGAAACCTGTGTAGGAATCATCATAATTGCAAGAATAAATGTAAGGATTGCATTTCTTCCCTTGAATCTATATACCTGAAGCGCGTATGCAGTCATTGTCGAGAAGTATACGCAAATCACTGATGATGATACCGCTACTATTAAAGAATTCAACATACCCTTTACTACAGGAAGAGAACTCTTTGTAAACAAGTTTCTCAGGTTTACAATCAAGAATTTACTTGGTACTAATGTAAAGCCTGCATTAAGTTCACCATTTGATCTGGATGAGTTGATAAACAACAGATAGAACCAGAACAAACATAAAATCGATATAAGAACCAGTGCTATATAAACTAGTGTTCTTCTTATAGCTAAGCTGCTACTTGTATTTTTTCTTCTCATAACATCCCCCTTACTTTGTCTCATTCTTGAAGTCCATTACTTTGAATACAACCAAGCTAAGGATAGCTGTGATAATCAGAAGCAATACTGAAAGAGCACCACCTAAACCGTAGTTGTTATTAGCAAGATGTCTATTCAAATACATGATAAGTGTCATGGATGAACGAAGTGGATCACCTGTACCATTTGTCAAAATCTGTGGTACATCGAACATCTGAAGACCACCGATAAGTGATGTGATGAGCACATATACGAAGATTGGCTTCAAAAGAGGAAGAGTAATCTTAAAGAAAATCTGTCCTGGTGTAGCGCCATCTACTTCTGCTGCTTCAAACAAGTCTGTTGGAATACCAAGCATACCAGCCATAAGAAGAATAGTTGTATTTCCGAACCACATTACGAAGTTCATGAAAGCAACAATACTTCTTGTACTCCAAACATTTGAAAGGAAACCATATGGCTTAGAAATCACACCCATACTCATAAGCATGTCATTTACTGGACCTGTACCTGAGAACAATGTGAAGAACAACATTGAAAAAGCTGCTGCCATAATCAGGTTTGGAAGATAAATAACTGTTTTAAAGAATCTCTGTCCCTTTAAACGAAGCGATGGATTTGTAAACCACGCTGCCAAAGCAAGTGAGAATATAATCTGTGGTATGAATCCCATAATCCACATGATCATAGTGTTCTTAAAATAAAGAAGCAAATCTCCTTCTGTCAACAGTTCCTTATAGTTATCAAGTCCTACAAAGTTAGGTCCAATCTGCACAAGGCCTGACATGTAACACTGATAGAAACTGTTATAAATTGTTGTAAATAATGGAATAAGCTGGAAGATAATGAACACTACAAAGAATGGAATCAGGAATATGTATCCCCAAACGTTGTAGCGTCCGATTTTACTTTTTGTTTTTTTGTTCATACTCTCTTTCCCCCCTCGGTTTATAGTTTCCTTTGAGTAAATCTTGTTAGCTTTTTAAACCATACCAGATAACCGAAGCTATTTCGGTTACCTAGTAAGATTTAAATAAAAGGAGGGATCACGAGGTAATATGATCCCTCCCTGAAGGTCATAAGCCTTTTATTTATTTGCCTTTAAGTTCTGGATAGGTTTCTCCAACAGCCTTCTTGAACTGCTTGAGAGCCTTGTCATATGATGCCTTGCCATCGAAGTAGTTCTTCATAGCTGTCTGGAATGCTTCGTTACATCCCTGATCATATGGGCTGATGTTTGACATATCAACTTTTTCAGCACCGAGTGCAAGCTGCTTGTATGGGTTCTGTCCACCAAGTACAGCGTTCTTTCCTTCGTCTGACTCTGCGAGAACCTTAAGGACTTCTTTGTTATTTACACAATCAGAATCCTTTGTAGCGATTTCTTTCATTACAGTGTCATCTGTTGTCATCTTAAGGATGATATCCTTAACAAGTTCCTTGTTATCTGTTCCGTTAGCGCCGCAGATCCATGATCCACCCCAATAGTAGCCCTGAGGTCCTGTTGTAAGTCCCCAGCCACCTTTGTAAGCGATTGAACCATCATCGCCCTTATCTGATCCAGGTGCGTTACCCATTGAGAAGTTAATCATCCAAGCTGGTCCAAAGTAGCAGAATACATCGTTGTTCTCTGCTGAGAATCCAGCCTTCCAATCATCTGACCAAAGGCCTTCTGTTGTTGTCTCTTCTGCATCAACGAGCTTCTTTGAATCCTTAGCCCATTTCTCGATGTTCTTGTCAACAACGATCTTTCCATCCTGTACCCATGGGCCAGAAACGTTGTTTGAGTAAACACGGAATGAATCGTTAGCTGTTGCTGTGATCTTGATTCCGTTTTCTTTCATCTTCTTAGCTGTCTCATTGAACTTGTCCCAATCAGATACGAATTCCTGTACCTTGTCTGGTTCATCTGTTCCGAGAACCTTCTTAGCGAGTTCTCTGTTGTAGATAAGACCAGCTGAGCAAGCCTGCCATGAAGATGCTCTCATATCACCATTTGCATCCTTTACGATGTCCTGTGTGTATGTGTACTGCTTAGAAAGGTCAGCATCTGTAATGCCGAGATCGCTAAGCTTAAGAGCTACGTTTACATCCTTATTGATGTACTTTGAAGCATAGTCAGCTTCGATAAGGAACATATCTACCTTATCAGCGCTCTTAGGCTGAGCCTTGAGAGCTTCGTCAAGCTTGGTCTGGTATACACCACCGTCGTTGGTGTTAACTACCCACTCAACCTTCTTGCCTTCGATAGTCTTAACCTCTGTGAACTCCTTGCCGCTCTCGTCCTTGTTAGTACCGGTCTCAACCTTCAGCTTTGTGTACTTAGGATAGAACTTGTCAACTCTTGACTTGAACTCTGTGTTCCAGCAGTAGATCTTAACTGTGTTCTTGGACTCCTCAGAAGAAGGTTCAC
>DAISYI010000004.1:12622-16228 GCA_036825385.1 Lachnospiraceae bacterium
GGAACATATCGATTCTGTCATCCTTATCAACCTTCTGGTTTTTGATAAGTTTCTTATCGATGAACTTCTGATATCCGTTACCCTGGTTCTCTTTCTGAATCCAGTTAACCTTTACGTCACCGATCTTTCCGTGTGTAGCATCAATCTCTTCGTATTCTGGATAATGATCCTTTACACGATTAATGAACTCATCATTCCAAACTGCGATATTAAGAACTTTACCGCCGTCTGTTACCTCTGTCTTTGTGAGTCCTGACGCCTTAACTGATGCTGAGCCGCCCTTAGAACCGCCGCTCTTTGCTCCACATGCTGCCATTGGAAGTACCATAGCTGCTGTGAGGGCTGTACATAAGAATCTCTTAGTACTTGTTTTCATTTCACCTTTCCCCCTTCGTTAAAGAATATGGTGTTAAATAGTTTATTAGTAAACACTCCGAAGAGTATTTTACTCAAGAATTAAGATTCTGAACTGTCTGACCGTAGAACATTGAACCTTCTACCTTTATTGATTCAAGTTCACAAGTCTTCGCGTTCTCAATCTGGTCGATGAGCTTTGCCATCGATAGCCTTCCAATCTCTTTCGCATCCTGCTTGTATGTCGTAAGCTGAGGACGAAGCATAGATGCAAGATTGATTCCATCATAACCTACAACACTGATATCTTCCGGAATCGACAATCCATGTCTCTGGATTTCTGTACGTCCACCCAGAAACGAAATATCATCCGAATACATAATAGCTGTAGGTCTTTCTTTCAAGCCAAGAAGCTTTCTAGTCTGTCTTCCGGCGCTCTGTGGATCGTGGTATATACCTTCAATCACATATTCTTCCGGAATAGTTATATTTGCTTCTTCAAGCGCTCTGTAGAAGCCTGTAAGTCGCTTTCTTGTAACCGATGTCAGTTCACCGTGGATAAATGCTATTCTCTTATGTCCCATCGATATCAGATACTTCGTAAGTTCATAACCACCTGTGACATTGTCCGACATCACATTGCTGTGGCTATCATAACTGAAATCGATAGATACAAGCGGAAATGAACTCTGAACGAGATCCATCATATCCTTCGCTGCGAAATCGGCACATACGACCAATACTCCATCGAAATTTCTGTATCTGCAGTGCTCGAGGTACGAATCAAAAAAGTTTCTATTTATGAAAGTAATGTCATATCCTCTCGACTCTGCTTCCTTCTTTGCATTGTTAAGTATTACCGAGAAATATTCGTGAGTAAGTCCTCCTTCAATATCTGTGTCATCCTGGAAGATGACTCCTATACTATGTGAAGTACTTGTCTTCAACGCTCTGGCTGCTGCATTAGGCATGTAATTAAGTCGCTTCGCAGCTTCCATTATCTTCTCCATGGTTTCTTTTTTAACATCTCCGTAACCATTGAGAGCTTTACTAACTGTAGCTGGAGAAACCCCACATTCTCTCGAGATATCTTTTATCGTAACCAAGTCTATTCTCCCTCTCTACGATTTGATTTACTATCAATGATTATCCCGAAAATGTTTCGAAAAATCAACCGAAAACAGATTTTCGAAAAATACCTAAAACGTTTTCGCAACTTCATACTAAATCTGTTCAACCCTAAAGTCAACAAACTGTTTTCACAAATTATAGGGGGTATTTTTTGTGCATATTTCACAATATGGTTGCATTTACGCTTATTCCTCTTTACTTTTCGCACAATTCTAATATAATTGATTTGAATTATCGAAAACGTATTCGGTCGCAGGTTTTCGGGACTTGTGGTTTCTGAGTACGTGACATACTTCATTTAGGAGGCACTATAATGAAATTCGGACATTTTGATGACGAAAGAAAAGAATATGTGATTACCAATCCTAAGACTCCTCTTCCATGGATTAACTACCTTGGAAACCAGGATTTCTTCGGATTGATTTCAAACACGGCGGGGGGATATGACTTTTTCAAAGACGCTAAGCTTAGACGTATCACACGATACAGATATAACGGAGCACCTTTGGATCAGAATGGCCGTTACTACTATATAAAAGATGGTGATAGCATCTGGAACCCTGGTTGGCAGCCAACACAAACCAAGCTCGACTGCTACACATGCCGTCATGGACTCGGTTATTCCATTATTACAGGAGAGAAGAACGGACTCCAGGCAGAGCTTACTGCTCTCGTTCCATTAGGTGATACATGCGAACTCAACAGACTCAAACTGAAAAACCTTTCTGTTGAAACAAAGCATATCGATTTATACAGCTACATCGAGTTCTGCCTTTGGGATGCTATGGACGATATGTCAAACTTCCAGCGTAACTTCTCAACTGGCGAAGTCGAAGTCGAAGGAAGCACAATCTACCACAAGACAGAATACAGAGAGAGAAGAAATCATTATTCATTCTTCCATGTTAATCACGAAGTAAGTGGTTTTGACACATCAAAAGATGCATTTGTAGGTACTTATAATAGTGTATCTTCTCCTGAAGCTGTCGAACTAAACGAAAGCAAGAACTCTATTGCACATGGCTGGCAGCCTATTGGTTCGCACCATATTACTTTGGATATTGCTCCAGGAACAGAAATTTCACTTGTATTCATGATTGGATACTGTGAAGTCCCTAAGGAACTCAAATTCATTGCTCCAAATGTAATTAATAAAGGACCCGCTCACAGCCTCATAGAGAAATACAGTGATGATTCTTCTGTGGAAAAAGCTCTCACAAAGTTACGTGAGTATTGGGCAGATCTACTTTCCCGTTATCATGTAGAATCATCTGATGACAAACTTAACCGCGTAGTAAACATCTGGAATCAGTATCAGTGTATGGTTACTTTCAATATGAGCCGAAGTGCTTCATATTTTGAAAGCGGACTAGGTCGTGGAATGGGATTCAGAGATTCATGTCAGGATCTCCTAGGATTCGTTCACTTAATTCCAGAACGTGCACGCGAAAGAATCATCGATATTGCAAATACACAGTTTGAAGACGGAAGTACATATCATCAGTATCAGCCACTCACAAAACGTGGTAATTCTGATATCGGTGGCGGCTTCAACGATGATCCACTCTGGCTCATTGCAGGTACTGTTGCCTATATTAAAGAAACAGGTGATTACGGAATTCTCGACGAGATGTGTGATTTCGACAATGATTCTTCTAAAGCAGCTCCACTTCTCGAGCATTTAAGAAGAAGTTTCAACTTCACTACTACACATCTCGGACCACACAAGCTTCCTCTTATTGGAAGAGCTGACTGGAATGACTGTCTCAACCTGAACTGCTTCTCAGATGAACCAGGCGAGAGCTTCCAGACTTTTGGCCCTAGTGAAGGACCAGTCGCTGAATCAGTATTCATCGGTGGTATGTATGTCCTCTATGGCGAACAGTTCGCTTCTCTCCTTGACCACATCGGTTCAAGTGCAGAAGCATTAAATATCCGTCAGCATGTAGAGGAAATGAGAAAGACCCTTCTCACAGCCGGTTGGGATGGTGAATGGTTTATCCGTGCATATGACGCATCTTCAAATCCAGTAGGATCAAAAGTATGCGAAGAAGGTCAGATTTACATCGAGCCTCAGGGTATGTGCGTAATGGCAGGTATCGGTGTAGAAAACGGCAAAGC
>DAISYI010000004.1:16238-16788 GCA_036825385.1 Lachnospiraceae bacterium
GGCGTGGAACAGGGCTGAGGCTGCGCTGAAGCACATCCTCGACAGCAAGTACGGAATCACGCTCCTCCAGCCTGCATACAAAAAATATCATGTAGAACTCGGTGAGATTTCATCTTACCCACCTGGATATAAAGAGAACGCTGGTATCTTCTGCCACAACAATCCATGGATTGCTTGTGCAGAGACTAAGCTCGGCCATGGAAATCGTGCATTTGAAGTATTCAAGAAGACCTGTCCGATCTATCTCGAAGAAATTTCTGAGATTCATCGTACAGAGCCATATGTATATTGCCAGATGGTTGCCGGAAAGGATGCTCCTACATTCGGCGAAGGAAAGAACAGCTGGCTTACTGGAACTGCAGCATGGACTTTCACTACAATGAGTCAGTTCATCCTCGGAATCAAGCCTGACTTCGACGGACTTCTCATCGATCCATGTATTCCAAGCGAGCTTTCCGAAATCAAGATTACTAGAAAATTCAGAGGTAACACTTACCACATCACAATCGACAATTCCGCTCATGTAGAATCTGGAATTGCTAAAGTCATT
>DAISYI010000004.1:16798-40176 GCA_036825385.1 Lachnospiraceae bacterium
ACGAATATGATAGTAATTTAATCAAAACTACTTCTTCTAACTCCGATATCAGTGTTACAGTTGTTATGGGAAAAAACAAACTTTCTCATAACATTAACATGGTTATCGAATCCCAAATCGATAACAGAGAACTAGTAGAAAGCAAATAACACTTTTGCCTATCCCTATTGCAGTATTCTTACACCTCCTTTCTTTGTACTGCAATATACTATCTCCTTAATATAGGCTAGTTTTTCTCCACTTTATACCTTGCTAGCCTAAAAGAACCTGTCTTCCCCCATAGACAGGTTCTTTTTTTAGGTTTATTATAAGGAAGTTGGAAAAAAAGTAATATTTACGAGGGATTTACAATGAGAGGTTTGGGAACAATAATAAACGTAGCTCTTGCCACTGGCGGCGGAATCGCCGGACTGCTATTCGGCACACATATCAAGAAGAAAGTGCAGGAAACACTTATGATGGCCTGTGGTTTGAGCATTCTATTTCTCGCCATCGGCGGAACAATGTCGAAAATGCTAGAAGTAAAGAACGGCTCTCTTCTTCAGGATGATATCACTATGATGATGATTTCTCTTTCTGTTGGTGCAGTTATCGGCGAGATGATTAATATCCACGGTTGGATTGAGAAATTCGGTACTTGGCTCAAGAAAGTTACGAAGAGCGAAGGCGACAATGGTTTTATAAATGCTTTTGTCTCTGCCACTTGTACTGTTTGTATCGGTGCAATGGCTATTGTAGGATCAATCGAGGATTCGATAAACGGAAACTATAGTTTGCTTCTTGCGAAGGGCATTCTAGACTGTGTTCTTCTCTGCGTGATTACCGCTTCTCTCGGAAAGGGCGCTATCTTTGCTTCTCTTTCTATCCTGCTCTTCCAGGGACTTATCGAGATTCTCGCAGCTTTCGCCGGTCCATTTATGACAGATGCAGCACTTTCTAATCTTTCTTATGTAGGTAATATTCTTATCTTTACTATTGGTGTGAATATTATCTGGGAGAAAGAAATTAGAGTAGCCAATATGCTGCCGGCATTGGTAATTGCAGCGGTTTGGGCGATGGTTTAGGTTACCTGTACCATTTTTACATATGTGAAAAAGAATAATATTTAATATACAAAAGAACGAAAAAACATCCCCTCAAAATACAATGAAATGCTATTTTGAGGGGATGTTTTTATCGTTCTTATTTTTTTAGATATTAAAGTTGTTAAAATAAACAAGAATCAGCATTTATTTTTGTGTAGTTTTATGTGTTGTAATTTTTGCTTTTCGTGTTAAGATTATAACGAACATGTTCATATAAAATAATTTTGCGTATTACAGGAGTTTTTATGCCGAAGATTATTAACAATGTCGAAGGAATTATTGCAGAAGTTACAAAACGACAGTTAATGGAGAATGGATACAAGAATACTACAATCCGTTCTATTGCAAGTGAATGTAACATCGGAGTAGGGACGCTATATAATCATTACAAATCAAAGGACTATATCATCTCTTCATTTATGCTGGATGATTGGAAGATTTGCATTCAAAAACTTGAAATCGCGAAGAATGATTACATCGAGAACAAGCTTGACAATCCAAGCTTTTTCAAAGAGATGTATCTAGCTCTTAAAGAGTTCAATGACAAGTATCGTTTTCTATTTGATGATAAAGATGCGAAGGCAGTTTTTTCACAAGTGATTTCTGACAAGCATAATATCATCATCGAAACGCTCTCGAGGATTGTGCTTCCGGTGTGTTTAAATTCGTCTATTTCCGAAAAAGAATTTCTCGCCATGCACCTTGCCAACACCATCCTAAACTGGTCAGTTAAGGATGTTCCATTTGAAACAGGAGCTGAGATTATACGTAAACTTTTAAAATAACAAAAGGGGGATTTTATGAGTAGTTTTGAGAACTTAAGAATCGTAGATAATTTCTACCAGACATCGCTGTTCTTTCCGATGCCAACAGTCGTTATTTCCACTCTTTGTGAAGACGGAACGACTAATCTCGGACCATATTCGCTGATTCAGCCATATTATGTTGCTGGCCGCGACTATTATGCAATGCTTCTAAACTGTAGAAATTCATCAAACACTGCGCAGAACATTTTACGCACAGGTAAATGTGCCATCAATTTCATCGATGACAATCCTAAGAATTTCAAGGAAGCGGTAAAGCTTTCATGGCCTGGCGACAAGCCTTCTGAGAAGATGCCAAAGTGTAACTTCCGACTTGAGAAGAGCCTCATTCAGGAAGAGAATCCTGACGACATTCGTCCACAGGTTATGACCGATGCAATCGAAGTAATCGAATGTACGTGGATGCGTGATTTGGATGGCGCCAGCGTCGATCAGCCAGGTTGTCTCGAAGGATACGAAGGACCATATCATGATTTCAACGGAATCACAAGCAAATTTGGTGCGCATTTCATTCTCAGAATCGACAAGATTCTCATGAAGAAGAAATACTCAGATGCCATTATAAACGGTGTCCGTTCTAAGGACTTTCCTCCGCTCCCAGTCGATTATGGTTATCGTGATTCAAAGTATTTCTGGTTCCACAGAAAGAGACGTATGAGAGCAGAACTCCTTCAGATGAGACAGACTACTCTCGAATCTGTTCGTTACGCTGCAGAGCGTGTCGACAATGAAATAAAGTTTACAGATGACGCGCTCATGTGCCTTATAAATGTTCCTCGAATCTTCCTTTCGACAGCTCTTAAGGGTTGTGTAGACTGGGCGAAAGCAAACGAAGTTGAGACAATTACCGAAGAGCACATGAAGATAATTAATGATAAACGATCTAAAGAGAAAAAGAAGAAATAGGAGGAAAGGTAAATGAAAGTAGTTCTTGCTGGAGCTTACGGAAATCTCGGCGGTGAGATTTTTCGCTCACTTATAAAAGCCGGACACGAAGTAATCGCTCTCGACATGATGGAGCGCGACCTTGGAATCGAAGGGAATTTCACATTCAAAAAGATTGATATCACAAACCCAGCGACGCTTAAAGGAACATGCGACGGCGCTGACTGTGTCATCACAACAGTTGGTCTCACTAAGGGTTCTGCCACAATTTCAAACTATGACATCGATTACCAGGGAAATTTAAATCTCCTGAATGAGGCGAAGGCTGCCGGAGTTAAGCACTTCACCTACATCTCCGTAATCAAAGCTGACCTCGCACCAAAGGTTCCTATGCTTCACGCGAAGTACCTCTTTGAAGAAGAGCTGAAAAAGAGCGGACTCACATATGTTATTCACCGCCCAACTGGCTACTTCTACGATATCGTGAAAGTCTTCCGTCCTATGATAGAGAAAGGCGAAGTAACCCTCCTCGGTAAAGAGACAGTTCACGCCAATGTTATTTCAACAGAGGACTTCGGCGAATTTATAGTTATGCACATGATGGATGAGAACAAATCATACAATGTTGGCGGAAAGGAAACTTACTCATATGAAGAAATCGCCAACATGTGTTTCGAAGCAGCCGGGAAAAAGCCTACTATCAAACGTGCGCCTGTATGGCTTTTCGATGTCCTCGCTTTTTTAAACAAGCTTAAGAAAAACGGTAAAGAAGCAATCATTCGTTTCTCTAAATGGACGCTTACAGAAGAAATGGTTGGCGACACAGTTTACGGCGATATGAGCTTTAAAGAATATATCAAAGAAAGTTTCAAATAAGGAGTTTGTATGGGATTAAAATACTTAGCTATCATCTGTATAGTTGCCGCATTACTCTGTGCTGTCGGTTTCTATAAATACGTTTACTTCCTCTCCATCGGTTACGGTTTTGCAATCGCCGGAGGTGGTATTACGATTCTCGCAATCTCTCTTACCCAGGGTTGGAACTCTGAGTTGCTGTGGCTTCTGGTTACGCAGGCTGTGCTCTTTTTCCTGTATGGATTCAGACTTTCAGGATTCCTTCTGGTTCGAGAAATCAAGAACGCAGCGTACAGAAAAACGCTGAAAGAAGCTACCGGTAACGACAAGAAGATTCCATTCTTCGTAAGCTTTTTAATTTGGGTTTTCGTAGCTATCCTTTACACAATGCAGGTAAGCCCTATGTTCTACCGCTACTACAACAGTTCAAAGGATATCGTCGTTCCATTAGTCGGAATCGTAATTTCAATACTAGGACTTCTCCTCGAGTCTCTTGCAGACAAGCAGAAATCTGCACAAAAGAAGGAGAATCCAAACATGGTTGCTACAAAGGGGCTCTATAGAATCGTCAGATGTCCAAATTATTTAGGGGAAATAATATTCTGGACAGGCGTAACAATCTCAGGAATCACAACGTATAAGGGGACATTCCAGTGGGCTCTTGCAATCATCGCTTATATTTCTATCGTGTACATTATGTTCAATGGTGCTCAGCGTCTCGAGAAGAGACAGATGGGACGATACGGCAACGACAAGGAATACAAGGAATATGCTAATCATACTCCTATCATCATTCCTTTCCTGCCAATCTATCATTTGAACAAGCAGTAATGGGTTAATCGGAAGTGACTTAGAACGAAGAGGGGGAATTAGTTATGGAGTATTCTATTCCAATGGCGCTCATAGATTTCATTCCTGTAATTCTATTTGCGTGGGCTGCCATTATTCTTCAAAGGGTTTTATATTATAAAATGAGCAAGGGTGCGTTCGCGCTCTTTGCCACAGGTACTATCGATATCATTTGTGCCGGAGTTGCCAAGGCCACATATAAGCTGCTTTATGCTGCAGGAATCTGCGATTTTACTGCGCTAAACAATATGTTTTTCCCGGTTCAGTCGATTGGTTTCTTACTCGCTGGCCTCGGAGTATTTGCTATGATTTTCTTCAAGCAGAAGAAAGATGTACTCCTCTCAGCAGGAGTACCCGTTTTTAGCGGTATATGGCTTTTCGTCGGCCTTATGGTTGGAGGCCTGGCAATTATGTACCTCGGGCTATCTGTGCTCGCTAGGAGGCTGAAAAAGCCAGGGATTATCATCTTGCTGGTGGTGTCTTTTGTGTGCATGCTTGGAATGGGGTATTTAAGTTCCCGCGATTGCAATTCTGCTGTTGTGAACTGGATTGCTGAAGGGGTTAATATTGTGGGGCAAGGGTCATTACTGATATCAGCGGTTATGTTTAAGAGATGTGATATAAACTAATCAGTGCGGTAAGTAGTTATTTTTGATGTCATTCACTAAGAAAACAATTAAACGGTAATTTTGGTATTTAAGGTACGCGCGTCAACTCAATCCATTTCGTTACGCGCTCCCGTTGCCATCCCTGGCAACGGTCCCTTAAATACTTCAAAATTACCGTTTTTGTTTTCTAAGTTCATTTTAAAAAAATAACTACTTACCGCTCCCGATTAACCACACTTCTCTTAAACATCACCGCCGACACACATCCCTTCCCCCACAATATTAACCCCTCAGCAATCCCAACACCAGCGTTCAACTTACGCGGAGCGCGTGTCTGATTTACAGGGTGTTTTATAATAGGCATAATTAGTAGAGTGGGCATGTGGTTTCGGGCTTAGAGTGAGCTTAGAAAATAAAAAAGATGATTCTGTAGTATTTAGAGACGAGGCGCAATGGACTGCGCCTCGAGTACGTAACGAAACGGAATGAGTTAACGTACGTACTCTAAATATCAGAATCATCTTTTACTATTTTCTTAGCGAACGGCATCGCCACAAACCACATGCCCACTCACTAATTATAAGGCCTATTATAAAACCTACCCTGCAAATCAGTAGTTGGTAGAGCATTAACAAACGCCTTTGGGTCAATCTCTTTTACCAGATCAATAACCTTCTTCGTCTCCGCACGAGAGATAACCGAATACACCATCTTCCTCTCCACATGAAGATATGAGCCCTCACTATCGAGAATAGTCGCACCGTGGTGACTAATCTTATAAATAGCCTTGCATATCTCCGTAGGTTTATCCGTAACAATCAGAAGCGTCTGCTTCATGTAATTTCTATACATAAGATGGAGCATCTGTGTAGAACAGAACTGGAAGATAATTGAATACAAAGCTTTATCAAATCCAAAGAAGAATCCTGCTGTCATAAGGATGATAACATTGAATCCCAAAATAAGATTAAAGCTATCTACGCCTCTAGTCTCTGACAAAAAGATTGCAATAAAGTCTGTACCACCACTTGTCGAATCAGCTCTAAGCGCAAGACTGATTGCAAATCCATTCATAATTCCACCAAAGATACTTATAAGAAGAATATCATGTGTCATCGGTCCAAATGGAATAATATCTGTAAATACAGAACAGATAACAATCATGAGAAGTGATCTTCCCGTAAATCTTCTTCCGATATATCTAAATCCGATATATACAGGAATTGCATTTAAAAGAACGTTTACAGGTGTATATGGGATGTTTAATCCTGCGTATTTTTCAAAAAGCTGCTGAATCAAAATTGAAAGACCAGTAGCTCCTCCCGGGTACAATCCACCTGCCTTCGCAAAAATCTTTGTATTAGTTCCGAATACGATACCAGCAATTATTACTTCAAGAATAAGTGCTGTTTCGTGTCTTACTTCGCCAAGTTTTGTTCTTTCTTCCATACCTTATAATAACGCCTTTACTGCTCCGTACATTCCAGCGTCGTTACCAAGAGATGCAAGTACAATCTTTGCATCACGAGACGCGTGAAATGCGTATTCTTTGAAATATTTCTCTATCCTATCTGTGACGATTGGTCCATTCTTTGAAACACCGCCACCGATTACAAATACTTCAGGATCTGTCACCGCTGACACGAAAGCCATAGCTTTAGCAAGCATTGATGATACTTCATCAACTACTTCACTCGCAAGAGCATCTCCTTTTTCAGCCTCCGCATAAATTTCTTTCGCTGTAACCACGTCAAAATCACGCAGTGAAGAAGGGGCATCGCTTTTCTTTAATCTGTCATTTGCGACATTTGCGATTCCTCTTCCTGAAGCATACTGCTCTAAGCAGCCACGTTTACCGCAACCACATACAGCAGTTTCATTTTCATTTATTGTAATATGACCAATCTCTCCGCCAGCGCCAAATGCACCTGGTACGATTTTGCCATCTACAATTACTCCTCCGCCTACTCCAGTTCCAAGTGTAATCATGCAGACATCATTATGTCCTACGCCCGCACCTTTCCACATCTCACCGAGAGCAGCTGCATTTGCATCATTCAGAACTGTTGTCTTCAGTCCACCGAGCGTTTCGCTCATAATCTCACCTGCTTTGATGACTTCCCAGCCTAGGTTGACGCAGTGATTAACTGTGCCATCTGGAAGTACTGGACCTGGAACATCAAGCCCTACTCCCTCTAAGTCATCAAGTGTAAGATTCTTCTCTGAGAGTTTCTCCACAACTGAATTCTTAATATCGGAAAAAATATGCTTTCCACCATCTTCAGTTCTAGTTGGAATCTCCCACTTTTCTAAAAGGTCACCTTTTGTTGAAAAGAGACCTAATTTTACTGTTGTCCCGCCAATGTCGGCACCAACCGCGTAATTCTTCATCTTTCTCCCCTTTTCTAGTATTACTATGCTGTGAAATCGATTGCCTGTCCGATGTTCTGCTCTTCTGGAGTTCTAACTTCTTCTGTCATCCACTCCATAAAAGTATCATTCATCTTCTTCAGTAATTCCTCAGCAGTTTCTGCTTCGATTCTAATTTCATCTGCTTTAGTATACTTCTTTTCCTGAGTTTCGTCAGCCTTATGTGCATGCTTTTCTTCCTGAATCTTCTTCTCAGCGATTCTCTTTGCCTCTGCCTTTGCAGCTGCCTTCTCAGCATCCCTAGAAGCATTTCTAATATTGTTGGCATTCTTGATTACTTCTGTATTTGCTCTCGCCATAACCGCAAAGAAAGTAGTCGTTCCATCTGGATTGATGTGAACGCCGAATCCCCTGACATTCTTACCCATGCCATCTGTAGCATTTGCAAGATCATCTGCGATTTTCTGAAGCTCTTCTTTAGCAGTATCAATAGCCTGCTCCTGCTGTTCTCTGTAATTCTCATCTGCGGCCATTTTTTCCACAGTTGATTCATCGATAACCACAACGTGCTTATCGCCTGTTACAAAGTCCTCAGCATGTTTCATGGCATTCTCGCTCTCAGCATCACTTACCAGAACGAAGTCCATGTCGCCATACTTCTCTTTCAGCTTCTCAAAATAATCTTTTGCCTTGTTTGAAAGTTTTGGATTTCCGACTGTCCTCTGATCCGTCTTTTTGACGTCTTTGAATCCGCCATACTTGGCAGCGGCTGCAGTATAATTTGTCGGAACTGCGCCCTTTACATTACCGAGATTCATTCTTTTTTCCTCCTTGAAAAATGATAAATCACATCCGTGCGACCCGACAGTTAGACCTGTCTACTTCTTATTTCGTCTCATATCTGAAAAAACTTTAATTTTTCATAAAATATTTAATTATTTTGGTGCTTTGCACCGAAATAATTGTTATCATTATTATAAGTCACAAAATTGTTAGTCAAATACTATTTTTTCATAAAGGAGTGATCATCATGACTGAGGAAGCCTTCAAGAAAGTACTAAATGACCTTATTATCAGCTCACTTAACAGCGAGCACAATGATCCGTTGCATTCAGATTTATGGCGAGAAATCCGAATTAAGCTTAATGAAGTCTCTTCAAAGCTTGATGAAATCGATAAACGATGACTCCCCTTTATCTATTTATTTAAACTTAACCCAATCGGAATCCGGTTTGAGATCCTTTGCTTTCAAAGTAGTCTCGCCGGATTTCTTTGTTTTATATGAAAGTTCCTGATTCTTAATAGAAACCTTTGTTCCTTCTGGAATAGAGCTTGTAATGAAGGCGTTTGAACCAATCACAGAATGAGCTCCAATTATCGTATCTCCACCGAGAATAGATGCTCCAGAATAAAGTGTTACATAATCCTCGATAGTAGGATGTCTCTTAATACCACGAAGGCTCTGTCCACCTGATGTAGAAAGCGCACCTATCGTAACACCCTGATATACCTTTACATGTTCTCCAATAATAGTAGTCGAACCGATTACTATACCTGTTCCATGATCGATAAAGAAATATTTACCTATTGTAGCTCCTGGATGAATATCTATTCCTGTCTTGTTATGAGCATGCTCAGTCATCATTCTAGGAATAAGTGGCACATCTAAGAGGAACAACTCATGAGCCATTCTATATACGGTAATAGCATACAAACCTGGATATGAAAGAACGATTTCATCCTTGTTAAGCGCTGCAGGATCACCCTGGAGTGTTGCCTCCAAATCTGTATCTAAGTACTCTCTAATCTTTGGAATCTTTGCCAAGAATTCTAATGTGATTTCAGAAGCCTTCTGTTCAATTGATGGCTGGCAGATATGTCCACCCGGATTCTCGCCTTCTTTCTGATAATTCAGAACGACGGCTATCTGCTTCTCGAGATTATACATCACATCTTCGATCAAAACCGTGATGCTTGAATCCATGTTATAACCCTTGAAGAGTCTGTCACGATAATACCCAGGATAGATGATTCTAAACATCTTTCTCATAATCTCGCGTACAGCTTCCTGATCCGGCTGGTTATAAACTTCTGTATTATCTATATCTCTACCAGATTTATAATCTTCTAAAATCTGCTTCTCAATTTCGCGAAGCTTCTTGCTTTTCTCTTTTTCATGTTCGACGAAATAATTTCTTCCGACGAACTTATCTTTTTTCTTCTCTGACATTACAACTCCTAATACATTACGGATTTGCTGCTTCCTTTGCTTTTGTTGCTTTTTCAGAAGCTCTTACTGCTCTTCTTCCGAGTGATGTGTCTGGATAGAGCTCGTTTACCCTATTGTAGTACTTGATCGCATTATCGAAATCGTTAAGTTTCTCATAGCTCTGCGCAAGTTCAAAAAGAGCCTTTCCATCTTCGTAATTCTCCTGAAGAGAAATTACCTTGTTGAAATTATCTACAGCGCCCTGGTAATCCCCACTACCATAGGCGTTTCTCGCAGCTGCCATTGTCTGCACCAAAGTTTCATTGTTTACTGCAGCATTAATGTTCGCGTAGAGCGCCTTTGCTTTTTCCGAAAGAAGATCCGGATTAATATTCGCAATCTGATTGCCGGCTGATGTGAGATCACCTGAATCGAGCGCTTCCTTTGCTGCAAGTAACTGTTCGTATGAAGTAACGGTATCACTCTTTGCTGAATACTTCTCGAGTTCCTTCTGGAGCGACTTCACCTGATTCTTAAGCTCTGAAACACTGTTTGCAGAGTTTGAAGCTGACTCATTAGCATCCACAATCGAATTTGCAGCCTTGTTTCTCGCATTCTGCTGAATCGTAGGGATAATCAAGAAATAACAGAAGAGTACGCCGAGGATGATTCCTGTAACGATATTTATAATCACAGTTCTTGACCCATCGGAAAAATCTCTAAACGCAGCCCTGGTCATGATAACGCTATCATTTCCGTCGCTGAAGTTTACGATATCAGCTTTCTTCTTTTTCCTGCTATTCTTATCCTTCTGAACATCAGCAAGCTCCTTCTTATAACGAAGGATGACTGTATCATTTACATCAATAGCCTGTGCGGCCTTTATTGTCTTCTTTGCTTCTGAATAGTTCTTCTCTGTGAGATAGATAAGCGTAAGAAGACGGTAGGCATCCATATCCTTGTGCTCTGAGTTATTAATTCTCTTGAGCTGAACCTTCGCGAGATCGAGACTTCCTTCTCTACAGAAATCGAGAGCTCTGTTATATCTCTCGATGTTGTTCTCAACCTTGTCCATTGTTCCTGGATGCTTGATTTCTTTCAGATAGTACTCTGCGCGGTTATTCTCTTCTTCCAAGCTGTTTGAAATAACCCACTCAGAGATTGCGTCTACATAATTTCCTCTAGCATAAAATATAAGCCCGAGTAGATTTCGGGCTTCAGTGTTGTACTTATTATTTTTTAGACTTTCTCTAAGAGAAACTATAGCGCCTGAAAGATCATGTACTCTTGCTTTCTGAAGTCCGTCATTGTATAACTCATCTGATTTTTCTAAGAGTTTGTGATATTTATTTTGATTTCTACGGCAATTAGGACACTTTGTGCTGCCCGCTTTTAATTCCTGGCCGCAATAATAGCACTTGTTTCGCATTACTCTTCTCCCGGGAAGTTTATCTCTCCCTTATGGGGACCATTCTGATCTACTGCCTTCAGGATATCTACCATATCCGTCAGGTCCTTCTTCTTAATCTTCTTCTCTATTTCTTTTGTAGAAACTTTTTCCTTGTAGTTCTTAAGTTCCTTTTCAAAATCTATCATTTTTAAAAGTCCTCGTCACTTGCTCTATCTATCACGATACCATCTGTTCCTTCTCTGAATTCTACAGATGTATATGTATCATTTATGTTCATCGTGCATGAGTTAACTCCGATTACAACACCATGACTTACAGTTCCCTTTGCGAGAATCTTCGCATGTGCACCACGTTTCATCAGGTTCTGCATAGCTGTGAGTTTTAACTTCTCATCAGTTAGCTTTGCTTCTTCCTGAATCTTTGCTCTCAGAAGCTGGATACGGCGTGGATCATTTCTAGCTTCTTTATTACCAGCTTTCTCCATGATTTCATCAAATTTCTCAAGTCCAGCAATTACAGACTGAAGATGCGCTTCAAGCACATTTACTTTCTGTTCCTGAACTTCCAAAGACTGATTTCTTTCAGTAGAAACACCTGTGTATACTTCAGTCTTTACGCCGAATTCATTTCCGAGATTGTAGCAGAATATTCCTTCGACTGCGGACATTGATCCACCGATTACGCTAGAGCGCTTTCCTGATAGAGTAATTCTTCCATCACATTTTACATCGCTCTTAAAGAATACATCTGCTGTAATATCACCACCAGCATATACATCTGCATATTCAATGTACTCTGCTGTGATATTTCCTTTAGCTCTGATTTCTGTCCTGTCACCACCCTTTACTCCTTTGAGGAGGTAGATGTCTCCAGCAGCAGAAATGCTACAGTTTTCAACTGTTCCCTCGATAGTAACACTACCCTTTGCCTGAATAGATACACCATTTGACACACCACCATGGATGATAATGTCTCCCGCAAATTCGATGTCACCTACCTGAACACCAACTGTTTCTCTTACTTCATATACAGGTGAGATTGTAATCTTCTCTCCCTGTTTCTCAATTTTTCCAGCAAAATCAGCTGTATAGTGATTGCCATCTTCTGAACGTGTGAAGCCCTTTCCTGCTATAGGAGGGAGATCTCTCACCCTCTTTACAGGAATCTTTCTTCCTGTAACAGCAAGTCCATCTTCTCCCTGAACAGCCGGATGATAAATAGCGATAGTATCGCCAGCAGCGACTGTTTCTATTGTTTTGATACTCATGTAATCCACAGTACCATCAGGAAGAATCTTCGGTTTTCTATTTATACTTGTACTAAAGAGATATTCATATTCACCGGCAACGCCTTCTTTCGTCTCTACTCCCTGTGCGACGAGATACTCACGTCCATACACTGGATCAGAGGCTAGATCTGCAACCTTATCCTGAAGCACTCCATATACGACATTCTTCGATTGAAGCGCAAGAACTATATCAGCCGTCGAATAGTTTGTAGGCGGCTGACCAGGTAATGGACGAGGGAGCGTAACATACGCTCTCATTTTATCGTCCGTTATTCTAACCTGAATAGGTGCTTTGAAGTCATTTGCTTCCGGCATTATATATTCTCCCCAGTAAATAAATTAAGTTCACACCCTTTTAAAGTCAATTTTACATATAATATTATACGTAAAGCGATTTACTTTGTCACTTTATTCATAATCCTTTAGAAAAAAATCACAAAGAACAAATCTATTTCATTTCGCTAAGGCGCTTCTGTACATCTTCAAGCATCTTCTCGTAATCTTTAAGCTTATCCTTTTCTTCCTGAACCTTCTCTGCTGGAGCCTTTTCAAGGAATCTAGGATTTGAAAGCATACCATTTGAACGCTTTAATTCTCCCTGAAGTCTCTTCTCTTCTTTCTCGAGTCTTTCACGTTCTTTTGCCATATCTACGAGCTCTTCAAGCGGAATGAACACTGTAGCATCAGGTACTACTGCTGATACAGCATCACTTGTCACACCCTCTTTATCCGCCTGAACTTTTACTTCACTCGCACTTGCAAGATTTGAGTAAATAGAAGCAAGGTCTGAATAGATATTTCTTACTTCTTCGTCTTCACTTACGATAATAAGGCTAGCCTTCTTTGAAGGTGGTACGTTCATTCCTGTACGTACATTTCTAACCTCTTTAACGAGAGCCATAACTCTCTGAAGAGCCTTCTCTGATGTAGGATCATTCTTCTCCTCATCATATACTGGCCACTCAGCTGTCATGATTGTCTCTTCATCTTCACAAAGTGCACAGTAGATTTCTTCTGTGATAAATGGCATATATGGATGAAGAAGCTTAAGCGCATCTGAAAGTACACTCTTAAGTGTCCAAAGAGCAGCATTCTTTGATGCAGCACCTTCTTCTGTCTTGTCGTAAATTCTTGGCTTAACAAGCTCGATGTACCAATCGCAGAACTCATCCCAGATGAAGTCATAAACCTTCTGTACAGCAATACCAAGTTCATACTTATCAAGAGCTTCTGTAGTCTCTTTTGCTACAGTGTTTACTCTAGAGATAATCCACTTATCTGTTGTAGTAAAGTCTTCCTTAGCCGGAGTCTTAAGTTCTTCTTCTGGAAGGTTCATCATAATGAAACGTGAAGCATTCCATACCTTATTTGCAAAGTTACGGCTAGCTTCTACTCTATCCCAGTAGAAACGCATATCATTTCCTGGTGAGTTTCCAGTGATAAGTGTAAGTCTAAGTGCATCAGCACCGTATTTATCGATAACTTCGAGTGGGTCGATACCATTTCCAAGAGACTTAGACATCTTACGTCCCTGTGAGTCTCTAACAAGTCCGTGAATGAGAACCTTATTGAATGGTGTTTCTCCTGTATGCTCGAGTCCTGAGAATACCATACGTACTACCCAGAAGAAGATGATATCGTAACCTGTTACGAGAACATCTGTAGGATAGAAATACTTGAATTCTTCTGTCTCTTCTGGCCAACCAAGTGTTGAGAAAGGCCAAAGCGCTGACGAGAACCATGTATCAAGAAGGTCTTCATCCTGATCCATTCCCTCATGTCCACACTTAGGGCATGTGTGAGGAGCATCTGCTGCCTTAGCAACAACCATCTCACCACATTCTGGACAGTAATAAGCAGGGATTCTATGTCCCCACCAGAGCTGTCTTGAAATACACCAGTCTCTGATGTTCTCAAGCCAGTGAAGATATGTCTTATCGAATCTTTCTGGTACAAATGAAAGATCACCCTTTTTCAGAGCTTCAATAGCTGGCTTAGCAAGTTCCTGCATTGCTACGAACCACTGTGGCTTAACCATAGGTTCTACATTAGCTCCACATCTATCATGTGTACCTACATTATGAGTGATATCTTCGATTGAAACGAGAAGGCCGAGTTCTTCAAGCTCTTTTACGATAGCTTTTCTTGCCTCAAATCTATCCATTCCTTCGAATTTGCCACCATTCTCATTAATAGTAGCATCATCGTTCATGATATTTGTAACAGGAAGGTTATGACGAACACCTACCTCGAAATCGTTAGGGTCGTGTGCAGGTGTAATCTTAACAGCACCTGTACCGAATTCCTTATCTACATATTCATCTGCAACAATTGGAATTTCCTTATTTACGATAGGAAGGATAGCCATCTTTCCTACTACATCCTTATATCTGTCGTCATCTGGATGAACAGCGATAGCTTCATCGCCAAGCATAGTCTCTGGACGAGTTGTTGCTACTTCAATGAATCTGCCTTCTTCTCCAGCGATAGGATACTTGATATGCCAGAAATGTCCAGCCTGTCCCTCATCGTGCTCTACTTCAGCATCTGAAATAGTTGTCTTACATACAGGACACCAGTTGATAATCTTCTTACCCTTGTAGATATATCCTTTTTCATAAAGCTTTACGAATACATGCTCAACAGCCTTTGAGCATCCTTCGTCCATAGTGAATCTTTCTCTTTCCCAGTCACAAGAAACACCGATTTTCTTAAGCTGCTGCTCAATACGACCAGCATACTCGTCCTTCCACTGCCATGCGCGTTCGAGGAACTTCTCTCTACCAATAGTAGCCTTATCAAGTCCTTCTTCCTTAAGCGCCTTGATAATCTTTACCTCTGTAGAAATAGCTGCATGGTCTGTTCCTGGCTGCCAAAGTGCTTCATATCCCTGCATTCTCTTTGATCTAATGAGGATATCCTGCATTGTGTTATCAAGAGCATGTCCCATGTGAAGCTGACCTGTGATATTTGGTGGTGGCATTACGATTGTGAATGGCTTCTTGTCTGGATTTGGTTCAGCGTGGAAGTAACCATTGTCCTCCCACTTTTTATACAATCTGTCTTCGATCTGTTTAGGATCGTAGTTCTTCTCAAGTTCTTTTCTCAAAAGATGATTCCTCCATCTGTTTATTTCTATAAATTACAAAAAGCGCTTGTAAAAAAGCGCAGAATTACCCTGTGTTTCTATTTTATAAAAAATCTATTATTTAAAGAAAAAGGTTAAAAAGTTTAGACCCCGCCATTTTCTTCATCACTATTGTTCAGGATCGTTGGGATTGCGCCACCGACGACTGATGAAATAGCTCCGATCACTGCGATAACCGCAAATAATACTACCAATAAGATGAGTGCTAAAAATGCAAATAAAAATCCTTCGTTTGTCATAGCTTTTTCTCCTTTCAGTCGTCAAAAGTATACCACACCACAGTTTTTTTCGCCACTATTCAAAATCAAAAAAGAAAGGCTTTTGAGCGGTTTTTCTACAAACTCATCCAAAAGCCTTTCTATGTGTATTAATTACTTTCTATTTTCGAGGAATTCTTTGAATTTCTCATTAGGCATACTACTTACACATGCTCCAGCAGATGCGCATTCACTACATCTATGGCCGCATGAACCTATGCCCTTTTTCTTGTCGGAGACAATCTTAAGTGTAGCTAGAATCATTAGCACTGCGACTATTCCGATTACAATCAAATCGCCCATATTATCTCCTTTCTATCCATCTGAAAAAACTTATATTTATACGTGAGATTCAGATGCTGTTACCTTGTTTGGATCTCTTCTAAAGAGGAGGTAGAGAAGAGCCGCAAATATAAGAATTGCTGCTACTGTAGCTGCTGAGAACGAAATCTCACGTGTTACAAATACACCACCAAACTGATATACCATAAGAGCTACACAGTATGCTGCTACATTCTGGAACAACAGTGCTTTCCAGAAATGCTTTTTGCTACCGATTTCCTTTGCAACTGTAGATATCGCTGCAAGACAAGGCGAATCAAAAAGATTGAATACAAGGTAGCTCATAGCAGCTGCTGTTGTTGGGAAGAATGCATTGAATGCACCAAGCTGTCCCTTTGCATATTCATCTGCTTCTTCAAGTCCTGCAAGTACCCCCATTGTTGATACAAGGCCTTCTTTTGCAACAAAACCCGAAATAGTTGAAGCTACTGTCTGCCATGTAAAGCCAAGAGGCGCAAAGATAAACGCAAGTGCTTTTCCAATTACTGCAAGGAAACTGTCTTCTACATCTACAGCACCAAATGCTCCGTTATGAATTCCATATGTAGCAAGGAACCACATTGTTACTGAGCAAAGGAAGAGAATTGTTCCAGCCTTCTTTACGAATGCCCATACTCTTTCCCATGTGTGAAGTAAAAGTGTCTTAAGCATTGGAAGATGATATGCAGGAAGTTCCATTACAAATGGTACTGGATCTCCAGCGAACTCTTTTGTCTTCTTAAGAATAATACAGTAAATAACTACAAGTGCAATTCCGGCAAAATACATTGCTGGAGCAATCCACCACTCACCGGCAATAAAAGCACCGATAGTTGCGATTACAGGGAGTTTTGCTCCACAAGGAATATTTGTAGTAACAATCATCGTCATTCGACGGTCTTTCTCAGACTCAATTGTTCTAGTTGCAAGAATTCCAGGAACACCACAACCTGAAGAAATAAGGAAAGGAATGAAGCTTTTTCCTGAAAGTCCGAACTTTCTAAATGCTCTATCCATGATAAATGCAACTCTGGCCATATATCCAACATCTTCTAAGAATGCAAGAAGAAGGAACACTACTGCCATCTGAGGTGTAAATCCAAGTACAGTTCCGATACCACCAACGATACCATCTACTACAAGTGAATGTACTGCGTCAGAAGCATGGATACTTGTAAGCCATGAATCTACTCCCGGCTGGATTATTTCACCAAAGAGAACGTCATTTGCCCAGTCAGTAGCAGGTCCTCCGACCTTTGAGATTGCAATCCAGTATACAAGGAACATCATAAGTGCAAAAATAGGAATTGCAAGAATTCTGTTTGTAACAATTCTATCTATTTTATCTGATGTAGAAAGTTTCTCGTCAGCCTTATGCTTTACTACTGCTTTCGCAACAAGACTCTGGATGTATTCATATCTCTGGTTTGTGATGATTGATTCTGCATCGTCATCCATCTCTTCTTCGCAGTCGATGATGTGTTCATTTATGTGTTTCCAAACATCATCAGGAAGATTCAACTTATCAAGGACCTTCTGATCTCTTTCGAACACCTTTACCGCAAACCATCTTAAGTTTGTTGGATCTACAAGATTTTCAATTGATTCTTCGATGTGTGCAAGAGCATGCTCTACTGAGCCAACAAATACATGAGGGAGATTTCCCTTCTTCTTTGTCTTTCCAACTTCTACAGCAGCTTCTGCAACCTCAAGAGTCTGATCATTCTTCAAAGCACTCATAGGAAGCACTTCGCAACCGAGAGCCTTTCCAAGTTTCGCCATATCAACAACATCGCCGTTCTTCTTTACGAGATCCATCATGTTGATACCGATAACCGTTGGAATACCGAGTTCAAGAAGCTGTGTTGTAAGATAAAGATTTCTCTCGATGTTTGTACCATCAATGATATTAAGAATAGCATCTGGTTTTTCCTCAACGAGATAAGTTCTAGTAACAACTTCTTCAAGTGTATATGGAGAAAGAGAATAAATACCAGGAAGATCCTGAATAGTTACCTCTTTATTTGTTCTAAGTTTACCTTCTTTTTTCTCTACTGTTACTCCAGGCCAGTTACCTACGTACTGATTACTTCCTGTAAGATCATTAAAAAGTGTTGTCTTACCACAGTTGGGGTTACCAGCAAGGGCTATCTTTAAATTTCCCATTTTTTCCTCCTAAATTAAAATAATCTTTTCGGAAAAAGCTTCTACGCCTCTTCTACTTCAAGAATCTGTGCATCATCTTTTCTAAGTGAGAGTTCATAACCTCTTACTGTTACTTCGATAGGATCTCCAAGAGGAGCCACTTTTCTAATGTATACTTCAGCACCCTTTGTAATTCCCATGTCCATAATTCTACGTTTAAGTGCTCCTTCGCCGTGAATCTTCACAACTTTCACAGTAGAGCCAACCTTGAAATCTTTTAGACTACTCATAATCTTTTCCCTCTCTACTAATTCTGTACCATAATTTTCTTTGCCATCTGTTCTGTAATAGCCAGATGTGAATCTTTCAAGTTGACTATGACGTCACCCTTGTGCTGAGAAATGATTGTAACTACAGCGCCTGGCACAAATCCCAGATCCATAAGATGCTGTTTCACCTCAGGATTTCCTCCTATCTTTACTATCATTACTTGCTCTCCAGCTTTTGTAAATGTCAATGGTAACATCATGTCCTCCTAATTTTAGATATCTATTTTTCAGGTTAGCCGTCGCTAACCACTATGTATGTTAGCACAGGCAAACATGCTCGTCAACAAAAAGTTAGCCTAAACTTACAAAAATTGATTTTTTTATAAACTTGCATTAAAATATATGAAAACGATTCAAAGGAGGACAGTAAATGAAGATTCAAGAATCCGCCCAGGACTATCTCGAAGCCATTTTGGTTTTATCAAAGAAAAACGAATATGTCCGAGCTATAGATATAAGTGAATATTTCGGTTACGCAAGAGCTACTGTTTCTATTTTTATGAAACAGCTTCGTGAGAATGGATATGTAACCGTTTCAGAACATAACCACATTTACCTTACAGAAGAAGGCGAAAGAATCGCCAGTGAAACTTATGAGAAGCATCAGGTTCTCACTCAGATTTTCGAAGAGATTGGTGTCCCAGAAGAAGTTGCACATAGTGACGCATGTAGAATAGAACACTACATCAGCGGAACTACTTTCAGAGCACTCGCTAATCATTTCAAAATTGACATAACAGGCGAACATGTAGATGTTCCTGTTACAGATAGTAAACACAAATAAAAAAATCCCTCGATTTTTAAAATCGAGGGATTTCTTTTATTCTTATAATAATTTCTATACGTATACAGCCTTGAGCATGTTTGTTGTACCAGAGATTCCAAGTGGAAGACCTGCTGTTACGATAACTGTATCGCCTTCTTCAAGAAGTTTTGCTTCCTGAGCTTTTTCAATTGCATGAGCGAAAAGCTCTTCGGCGTCATTCTTCTCATCAATGATAAGAGCTGTAACACCCCAGCAGAGTGACATCTGACGCCATACTTTCTCTTTGATACATCCAGCGATAATTGGGCTTTCTGGACGATACTTAGAAACCATATGTGCTGTTCTACCTGACATTGTTACTGTCATGATAGCGCTAGCATTGAGATCGCTTGACATAGTACAAGCTGAATGAGAAACAGCATCTGTTACAGATGGGTTCTTTCTGATTTCTCTCTCTTTAAGTCTATTTGTATAGTTGATATCCTGCTCTGTTCTAACAGCAATCTTTGCCATAGTAGCACAAGCTTCTACAGGATACTTACCAGCAGCTGTCTCACCTGAAAGCATGATAGCTGATGTTCCATCGTATACAGCGTTAGCTACGTCAGTAGCCTCAGCTCTTGTAGGGCGAGGGTTGTTCATCATAGAATCAAGCATCTGAGTAGCTGTGATTACAACCTTACCTGCTTTATATACTTTCTTGATAATCATCTTCTGGATTGATGGTACCTCTTCAAGAGGAATTTCTACACCCATGTCACCACGAGCAACCATTACACCATCAGCTTCTTTGATGATTTCATCGATGTTCTTGATACCCTGATTGCTTTCGATCTTTGCGATGATCTGGATATCATCTCCGCCGTACTCTTTAAGGAATGCACGCATTTCCTTAACGTCTTCACCTGTACGTACGAATGAAGCAGCTACGAAATCAAATCCGTGCTGTACACCGAATACGAGGTCCTTTCTGTCCTTAGGGCTCATGAAAGGCATTGTAAGATCAACGTTTGGTACGTTAACACCCTTACGATCTGATACCTTACCAGCATTGATAACACGGCACTTGATGTCTGTGTCATTGAGATCTAATACTTCCATATCGATAAGACCATCATCGATGAGGATGTGTGATCCCTTCTCTACGTCGTTTGGAAGTCCCTTGTATGTAATGCTAGCCATTTTTTCATTACCGCTAACTTCGTTAGTAGTAAGTGTAAACTCCTGACCCTCTTTAAGAATTACGCTTCCCTTCTCAAATGTTCCGAGACGAATCTCTGGTCCTTTAGTATCAAGCAGTGCAGCTACAGGTGCGTTCATTTCAGTACGTACCTTCTCTAACATTGCAAGTCTCTTCTCCTGCTCTTCATGGCTACCATGAGAGAAATTAAATCTTGAAACATTCATTCCTGCTTCAATAAGAGCCTTAATCTTTTCTTCTGAATCTGTTGATGGTCCTAAAGTACAAATGATTTTTGTTTTACGCGTATAATTCTTCAACGTTATTGTCCCCCGTCAAGAAAAAACAACATGTAATTCAACTGAATTACGACTACGGTTACTATTTATCAACCTAATCCCAGTCGCTTGTGTTTGATGTATGTTCTACAGTTTCTCCTCGCATAAGCTTCTCGATTATAGATGATGCCGAACTAATAGGAATAGCATATCCCATTCCTTCTACACTAGTGTCAGTATATTTAGCAGAAACGATACCTACGACTTCGCCATTCATATTAAGAAGAGCTCCGCCAGAGTTACCTGGATTTACTGCCGCATCTGTCTGAATAAGTTTATTTGTATATGATTCACCAGTACTTTCTGACTTAGTTGTAACACTTCTGTCCTTGGCACTGATTACTCCTGTTGTGACAGACTGACCGTATCCTAATGCGTTCCCTATTACTATAGCAGATTCTCCAACAGAAAGATTATCAGAACTTCCTAAAGTTGCGACCTTAATTTTGGTAATTGTGCTAGAATCTATGTCCGAAACGCTTACTTTTATTACCGCAAGGTCTGTCTGAGGGTCAGTTCCAACAACTGTAGCGTTAACTGCTTTATCATCTACGAACGTAACTGTAAGTGAAGTTGAATTCTCAACTACGTGATTATTTGTAGCAATGTAAATATATTTATCATCCTGTGAAATGATGATACCTGATCCAGCTGACTTCTGTGGTTTCTCATATGTTCCGAAGAAACTTCTATATTCCTTCATAGACATATTTGTAACCTGCACGATAGCTGGCATAACATTGTTTACCACATCCGAAACATCAGTTACTGTAGTTGCAGTTGAGGTTGAAGTCTGAGCCAAGCTACCCTTTTTGCTAGAGAGCTTTTTCACACTCTCATCCTGAACTGTCTTCTCTGTCTTAGTGTCTGCTGTAGTGATACCAGAAGTTGTTCTAAAAACAAGTCCTGCTATCAATCCAAATATTACAGCAATACAAATAGTTCTGGCAATACTAAAGGCGAAACCTTTTCTATCTTTTTTATAATTATTACCACTTTGTTTTCTAACTGCCCTCTCGTTTACAACATTTGAGAACTGCTCATTAGCTTCTACATATTCGTTTTCGTTGTAATCCATAGTTGTCACCTCTTTCTTAGAATTAAACACTAAAAAAATTATAAAGAACATATGTGACGTTTTTGTGAATGTTCTATATTTTTCCCTAATAGAGGTAGTAATTACTTACACCCATCGGTAAATTAGTGTTATAAAACTCGTCGCTATTTGCGAATCTAACCTTCTCTGACGAACCTTCTTCACCATAATACTTCAGAAGGTTATCATGAGACTGCTTAGAACTCTCCGGTGTGGAGTAATTTCTATGAACTTTTACTCCTGGTTCGTAGATTACGCGGTATCCTGCCGCGCGAGCCCTTAAGCAATAATCCAACATAGCATCTCTTCCCAGAAGTCCTTTTCTGAATCCACCAAGTTTCCTGAATACTTTTTCATCAAGCATACAGAAGCCCGGATCAACTACGCTTACATCCTGTGCCAAACAAATTCTATCTTCGTATCCCTTTGAATAAACACTCTGTCCCGCACATGCAGGGAAGAGTATTCCTTCCTCATCATATATGTATCCGCAGTTTAGAATCTTGTTACCATGAATAAATCTAGCACCAACTACAGCTACATCCCACTGTTTCAGATGTCCATACATCCTATCCAGCGCTTTGTCCTGATTTGAAACTTTTATATCCTTATCCTTTAAGAGGATGTAATCGTTCTTTCTCTCTATATATTCACTACCGCGTCTTTCCCATTTCCAATGTTTCTTACTATGATCCAAAACTAATCTCGCAGCAATCTTGTTTCTAGAAATATATTTTTCCGATATGCCTTTTAATATCTCATATCGTTCTTTCAAGAGAACCTTCTTATTATCTTCCTCTTCCTTCCTGAAACACTTATGATACAGAAGGCCTTCGATATGTCCGACATCAAAATTATGTGACGGATGTCTCGGGTCGGAGCAATGTCTGTACACCTCAAGTATTCTAAGGAGGTATTCGTATAGTTCTCCATACTTCAAGTCTTCATTCATAAATCCGACTTTTCTAAGAAGCGTCATAGACACCACAAATGCCTGATCAAAATAATAGGATTGAACTAATCTTTCCGGACTAAACCCTCCGAGGAAATGTGGATTCTGTCTAAGCCCATCCCTTACTTCATCGAAGTCGGTGTATATCAAATCACACGCGCTAACTTTCCACTGGCGCAAGCGATTACCCGATGCAGCCTTCGTCAGATCATCGAAATCCAGTTCTCTATTCTCCGGAATTAAAGACGATACACATTTTTCCTCAATTCTCTGAAGCAAGAATGGTGATATCGTATCGTACTGCCCCAAGAAAAGACAATAGTCCCCGCCAATAAGACGGAGACCTATATTATATGCCTCAGACGTACGCATAGTACGACTAAGCTTCTTATATGTGATTCTACCATCCCTAGGCATAACCTCTTCAATTAATGCCGGGATGATAGAAACTGGATTTGAATC
>DAISYI010000005.1:0-459 GCA_036825385.1 Lachnospiraceae bacterium
ACCGCCTCGTTATGACCACTTCGATACCTCTCCGTATTTCTTTTTTGCTGTGCTCTCTCGAGCACGAGTGATAATATACACCTTTTTACCCCTGCGTGTCAACGGTAAATTTCATTTTTTTATAAGATTTTTTCCAAATTCCAAATCGATAGGCGTTGTAACCTTGATATTACTGTATTCTGCGGGTATTAAGCGTACTTTTTCTCCTGCAAATTCCATAATCATAGAATCGTCTGTAAGGGCGGTTTTTTCAGAATCTGTTAATAATTCTATTTTATTGTATGCACTTATGAGACTCTTCCTATTAAAAGCTTGCGGAGTCTGAACAACCCAAACAGCACTTCTGTCTGGTGTACTCGCCACAAAACCATCTTCATCGGATGTTTTTATTGTATCTTTTGATGGAACAGCTGCAATACAGGATCCATTTTCTACTTCAACTGCCATCTTATTTATCAA
>DAISYI010000005.1:469-11574 GCA_036825385.1 Lachnospiraceae bacterium
AATACAAATTCACCCTTAGCTTCACTTATTCCATTAAATACAGATTCTGTTCTCGTATTTCCTCCTATTACTATAGAAGAAACTTTTTCAAAACCATATTTATTTACTATTTCATTTTGTACGTATTCTTCGTCGCCTTCTCTTACTACAAGCACGACTTCATCCACATTGCTCTCTTCAAACGCTTTAAGCGTGTAATAAATAATAGGATGCCCTAATAGTTCCATGTACTGCTTAGGAACTTTAGATTGCATCCTACTACCGCTTCCTGCTGCGAGAACAATGGCACTGTATCTAGTGTCCATCTTCTCCATATTATCTCTCTCCTAATTTCAAGTTCGGAACTGCATTTAAATCAAGTTCGCCCACATAACCTTTCTGATAGTCGAAATAAGCTGCTGAAGCTATCATAGCTCCATTATCTGTACAGAGAATAGGTGAAGGTGCATAGAACTTCACGCCTTTGCGTTCACACATCTCTTCCATTGCTTTTCTAAATACTCCATTTGATGAAACTCCACCTGCAATTGCAAATGAATCTCCACCGAATTCATCGAGAGCCATCTCAGCCCTCATTACGAGAGAAGAAACTACACTCTTCTGAAATGAAGCTGCCACATCAGCACGATTTACTTCATTCCCTTTCATCTTCTCTCCATTTAAATAGTTTAATACAGCAGACTTAAGTCCACTGAAGCTGAAATCATATGGATGATCTGATACCTTACCCTGTGGAAATTCGATAGCATCCGGATTTCCTTCATATGATATCTTCTCAATCTTAGGTCCACCTGGATAACCTAAATCTATCGCACGTGCGACCTTATCAAATGCTTCACCTGCCGCATCATCGACAGTACGTCCGAGAATCTCATACTCACCGTAATCCTTCACTCGTACGAGGTGTGTATGTCCTCCTGATACAATCAAACAGAGAAACGGAGGTTTTAATTCGCTATGTTCGATATAATTCGCGCTAATATGCCCCTCGATATGATGAACCCCTACTAAAGGCTTCTTAGCCGCATATGCCATTGATTTTGCAAACGATACGCCTACGAGAAGAGGTCCTACGAGACCTGGTCCATAAGTAACACCGACCGCATCTATATCATCTAAAGTTACGCCAGCATCAGAAAGAGCCTTGTCTACAACCTGACTAATTCTCTCCGTATGCTTTCTAGATGCTATTTCAGGAACTACACCTCCATAGAGAGTATGGATAGGAATCTGTGTAGAAATAACATTACTCTTTAAAACTCGTCCATCCTCTACTACAGCAGCTGCTGTCTCATCACATGAACTTTCTATTCCTAATATAAGCATTAAACCAAACTACTCCTTACTAAACATATCTGGATCGCCATCTACCAGCTTCCATGTAAGTATCTTCCAGCGTCCATCCTTATCTAATCTCAGACAAAACTGCTGGTAAGTCTTCGTATAATCATTGCCTTCCTTACCGAAATAATACGTCCAGACATAAGCGACATCATAACCATTATATGTCGTCACTTCCACATCTTCCGTCTCGCAGACCTTCGTCTGAATAATCTTCGCCTTTCTATTCTTGTAAGCGAGAATATCACCCTTTACAGACTTAATGTATTGCTCTCTCGGATTCTGCTTCAAAAGCTCATCATCAAAGAGACATCTAGCCTGATCACAAAGCTTCGCAAGCTTATCATCATCCTTACCTCCCGCATAATCCTTAGCGTAGAACTCCGTAATAATACGGTTGTACCACTTTACTACCTTACGAGGTGTTCCCGGATAACTTGTCTTAAAATCCTTAGCTGCGATTTCCTGATACTCCCTGTACTGGGCATCAACCTTCTTCTCCTTAGGTTCTAATCTTTTAGACAGGAAAAAGTAATATCCCAACACTAGCATCCCCATCGCAACTATTGCAATAGAAACTCGAATCACTTTCTTCATAAGGTTAACCTCCCTTACTCGTCCAGAAAATCTAATTCCTTCATTCTACCATCATATCCCAGTGATACCACCGGACAAATCTTCTGTACATCTTCCATATATCTCTTCGGTCCGACAAGTGATGGTGAGAAATGTGTTAGCCATGCTTCCTTTACATTTGCTTTCTTAGCAAGCTCTGCTGCCTCATAGAAAGTCATATGCTTAAACTGCTTAGCTTTTACAGCTTTTTCCTCTTCGCCATACATTCCTTCTATTACAAAGAGATCAGAATCTTCAGCCGCCTTCCAGATTGTATCTATCGGTCTGGAGTCGGTACAATATGTAACCTTAATACCCTGACGAGCTGGTCCCATAACCATATCAGGTGTATAAGTCTTTCCTTCAAACTCTACTATATTCCCTTTCTGCAAAGGATTCCAGCATTTTAATGGAATATTATATGCCTTTGCTCTCTCTACATCGAACTTACCAGCTCGAGGAATCGAAAGTGAATAACCATAACATGGTACATTGTGCTTTACTTTGAAAGCATGAATCTGGAATCCATGAAGTTCGAGATCCATCTCACTACCATTTAGCTCAATATATTCGATTGAAAAAGGAATCTCTGGCGCAACCACTCTAAGCGATTCACAAACTCTCTTAATCCCCTTCGGTCCTACAATTGTAAGTGGAGTCTTCTTCTCAGCATTTCCCATCGTAAGCAAAAGCCCTGGAAGCCCACTAATATGATCTGCGTGAAAGTGCGTAATAAGGAGCACATCTATCGGCTTAGGGCTCCAACCGCATTCTTTCATCGCAATCTGAGTGCCTTCACCGCAATCTATCACTAGACTGCTTCCATTGTATCTGGCCATAAGACTAGTCAGCCACCTATTAGGAAGTGGCATCATGCCTGCCGTACCGAGCAAACATACATCTAACATATCATTCTCATTTCTATTTCTATTATTAAAGTTCTAATCTGCCTACGATTGCATCCTCTGTCGGGAATCTATAGAACTCGCGTCTGATTCCAACCTGTATGAATCCGACGCTTCTATACAAAGCTCTCGCAGGTTCATTCGAAACGCGAACCTCTAGGAAGATTACAGCGAGCCCCCTCGCCTTCGCGCGTATTCTCAATTCGTCTATAAGCTTATGCCCTATTCCGTAACCTCTATATCCAGGTCTAACTGCAATTGTCATAAGCTCGCCCTCATCGAGGGCCGAACCGAGAACAAAGTAACCTAAGATGCTTTTTCCATCCGTACAAACCACGAATTCCATCTCTTCCCGTTCAATCGTCTCTGAAAAAGCATTCGCACTCCACGGGTCTGAGAAAGCCTCCCTTTCTATCGCTTCTATTTCAGCAATATCCGAAAGTGTCGCATCTCGAAATATTAGTTCCAATTCTTCAATATTAGTTTCCACTCTGCTCTCTTAACTTTCTTTCTCTCTCAGCCTGTGTTTCACGAAGATAGATAGGTCTATGTGAAAAAGTATCTTCCAGCTTTCCTTCTTTAATATACTCCATCGCTAACATTCCAACTGAGGATGCCCTCTGTCTGGACTGATGATGAGGTGCGAAAGTTTTTTCACAGGTAAGTTTCTCATTGATAATATCTTTAAATACAGGTACGCCATCTCCAAGGAAAGTTACTTTCTCACCAATCTCATTGAGTTCTGCAATCAGAGACTCAATATCTGTTGCGCACTGCTCCTTGATTGTTTCAAGTTTATATGTATCACCAGCAGGTACGAAACGATAGATTCCTGTATAAGCCTGCTTTCTTCTCGCATCGAGAATAGGACAGATGATTCCGCTATTCCCAAATACGTTATAGCAAAGAGAATCTATAGTCGGAACTGAGACGATTGGTTTCTTCCAGGCAAAAGCCAGTCCCTTTGCTGTAGAAGCACCAATTCGAAGACCGGTAAAGCTTCCTGGTCCACCTGCTACTGCTATATAATCAAATTCATTTGCATCTGTTTCAGTTGATTCAATAATTGAATCAATAAGAGGAAGCAAAGTAACCGAATGATTTCTAGTATGATTCAATGTGTACTCTGCCACCATCTTGTCATCATTTATAATACTTACTGATGCTACAAGACCAGATGCATCAATTGCTAAAATATTCATACATTCTCCAAAGTAATTTTTCTATAATCGAAGCCTTTCTCTGGCTCCTTCTCTATCAGGATCTTCGTATAGTGTTCCGGCATAATCTCTTCTATAAGTTCTGCCCACTCTACAAGTGCTACTCCTGATCCAAATATTGCATCGTCAAAACCGGTTTCTTCCATTTCTTCAGGCTCTTCGACTCTATATACATCGAAGTGATAGAAAGGGATTCTACCAGAATGATATTCCTGCAAAATAGTAAAGGTCGGACTGCTTACAGGTTCAGTGATTCCAAGGCCTTCAGCCATTCCTTTCGCAAAAACTGTCTTGCCTACTCCTAAATCTCCCGATAGCGCAAAAACATCACCAGGCGCACAATTAGCGCCTAGTGATTTAGCAAAATCAAAAGTTTCTTCACAAGATAAAGTTTCTATTATTTGTTTACTCATATAATCGCCTTTATCTAAAGCTTTCTTTTAAACTCTTCCACATTTCTTACGATAATCTTTGAAAGTGCGTTCCAATTATCTTCAGTATAATGGTTTGGAATGATATATGCATTTGTTTTTCCAGAAAAAATGTATAAAGCTTTTCTAGTGTGAACAACCTTATAAACCTGTTTCCACAGAAGTGTAGCAGTTCTATCGCCTTCTACCTCTACATCTGTTGTAACTCTAACTCCAGATGCATCGATTGCATAATGAAGCGGATTTCTAAGTACTTCATTCACTCTCATCTGTCTCTTTGAATTAGACCAAACTGCATATGGTTCATAGATAAGCATTACAATACCGATTACAACATAGATTGTTGTATAGGCCTGTTTTACTGTTCCATATGTAGCAACCGCAGCTACAACTGCCGCCACACCAAAGATGATAGCAAGCCATCCATTCTTTGAATGATATGTGTGATAGAGATTAAAGTCAAACATATCCTTGTCAGTGATAGTAACATCAAGATTAACCTGTTCCTGACTCATCTCATTCTCCTTTCAATTACTCTTCTTCTTCCATTTTTGCCCAACCATAAGCGTACTTAACTGCTTTGTTCCAGCCTTTACGCTTCTTAGTTCTTTCTTCATCTTCCATCTTAGGGATGAATACTCGATCGAGCTTTTTATTCTTTAATAGTTCCTCTTTGTTCTCCCAGAAACCTACTGCAAGTCCTGCGAGATAAGCAGCTCCTGTAGCTGTAGTCTCTACACAAGCAGGTCTGTTTACTGGTTTATTAAGCATATCAGACTGGAACTGCATAAGGAAGTCATTTGCTGAAGCACCACCATCGACCTGAAGCATTCTGAGGTCGATTCCTGAATCTTCTTTCATCGCATCTACTACTTCTGTAACCATGTACGCGATTGATTCAAGTGTTGCTCTAATAATATGATACTTATTTGTTCCACGAGTGATACCTACTATTGTACCACGCGCATACTGATCCCAATGTGGTGCACCGAGTCCTGTAAATGCAGGTACTACGTAACAACCATGAGTTCCCTTTACTTTCTTCGCCATATATTCAGAATCAACAGCAGAATCGATGAGTTTCATCTGATCTCTAAGCCACTGAATAGCAGCTCCTGCTACGAATACAGATCCTTCGAGAGCATAGTTTACTTTACCATCTAAGCCCCATGCGATTGTAGTAACAAGTCCATTCTTTGAGAATACAGGTTTTTCCCCAGTATTCATAAGAAGGAAGCAACCTGTTCCATATGTGTTCTTGGCTTCACCATCTGCGAAACACATCTGTCCGAAGAGCGCAGCCTGCTGATCACCAGCAGCTCCAGAAATAGGAATCTCTGCTCCGAAATATGCAGGATCTGCATATCCGTATACTTCACTCGATGGTTTCGGTGTAGGAAGCATTGAACGTGGGATATCGAGTTCTTCGAGGATTTCGTCATCCCAATCAAGTGTATTGATATTAAAAAGCATTGTACGTGAAGCATTTGAATAATCTGTCACGTGTGCTTTTCCCTTTGTAAGTTTCCAAATGAGCCAGGTTTCAACTGTTCCGAAGAGAAGTTCCCCTCTTTCAGCTCTCTCTCTAGCACCTTCTACATTATCGAGAATCCACTTTACCTTCGTAGCTGAGAAGTAAGCATCGATAATAAGACCAGTCTTCATTCTGAACTTCTCTTCTAAGCCCTTCGCTTTAAGCTCATCTGCAATATCAGATGTACGACGGCACTGCCATACGATAGCATGGTAGATAGGTTCTCCTGTGTTCTTGTCCCATACGATAACTGTCTCTCGCTGATTAGTAATACCAATCGCTGCGATATCTGAAGCCTGAGCTCCAATCTTTGACATTGCTTCTACTGCGACACCGAGCTGTGTAGACCAGATTTCATTTGCATCATGCTCTACCCAACCTGGATTAGGAAAAATCTGTCTGAATTCCTTCTGTGCAACCGAGCAAACCTGTCCTTCTTTGTCGAATAGAATGCAACGATTACTTGTTGTTCCAGCGTCTAATGCCATTACATATTTAGCCATTGTTCTCCCCCTGTTTGTACCCTAAGTATTTAGTCATTAATAAATGCGTCGTGCACTGCCTTTGCCGAGCGTGCACATTCCTCCTCGTCAACTAGTACTGTAATTCGAATCTCTGAAGTAGAAATCATCTGGATGTTCACACCTATATTATACAGCGCTTCAAACATCTTCGTCGCAACACTGAAGTTTGACTGTATACCAGCACCGATAAGTGAAACCTTCGCAACCTTCTGGTCTACGGAAACATCTTCAAATTTCGCGGTCTTCTGAAATTCCTTTAATATATGATAAGCCGCATCACAGTCCGCGATAGGAACTGTAAAGGAAATATCCTTTTTCCCATCTCGTCCTACTGACTGCAGGATCATATCTACATTTATGTCGTTTTTGGACAGCTCATGAAAAGTCTTATACGCCATACCCGGCTCATTAAGGAGCCCGATTACAGCGATTCTGGCTACATCAGGTTCAACTGTTACGCCATCGATTTCTAATCCTTCCATATGACCACCCTCACATACATATGTGCCTTCTTCATCTGAAAAAGACGATTTCACAACTAATTCGACACCATATCTCTTCGCCAGTTCCACAGATCTGTTGTGAAGCACCAGCGCACCCAGCGTCGCCATCTCAAGCATTCCATCATAGGATATAGATTTAAGCTTTTTGGCGTTCGGAATAATTCTCGGATCTCCGGTATATATTCCATCCACATCCGTATATATCTCACACCTGTCGGCATGCAACTTTGCCGCAATCGCTACCGCAGAAGTATCACTTCCGCCCCTTCCCAGAGTAGTAATGTCATCATTTTTACTCACACCCTGAAATCCGGTTACGATAACTACCTTGCCGGCATCAAGTTCGTTTTCGATTCTTTCGGTATCGATTTTCTTGATTCTGGCATTCCCATAGGAACTATCTGTCCTAAGTTTAATCTGAAAAGCATTCAGAGAAATCGCCGGAATCTTATGTTTCGACAATGCCATAGAGAAGAGTGATGCCGAAACCTGCTCTCCTGTCGAGAGAAGCATATCAACTTCACGTTTCGGTGCATCCGGATTTATCGACTTATACATAGAAATCAAATCATCCGTCGTATCTCCCATAGCAGAGAGAACCACGATTACACGGTTCCCGTTCGAAACATCCTTCGATACGATATTTGCTACATTTTCAATTCTTTCAGCATCTCGCACAGACGATCCGCCAAATTTCTTTACTACAAGCATATCGTACCCCTTTATCTAAGAAGCGGTTTGATCCAGGAAACTTCTTCATCGAACTTTCCTATTTCAAGTTCTTCCTCAGTCCATCTTCTGGACAAATCATTTACTTCATCCAGATTAAAGCTCTTTGCTATCTCAATTATATCTGAAACAACTGCGCTCGCTGTCGGACTAGCACCAGCTCCACGCGCATAATACATACTCTCACCGAGAGAATTTGTCTTCACAAGAATCGCGTTGAACGAATCATTCACCGAGTAGAGAGGACTTTCATCCGAAATATAAACCGGTGAAACCTTGCATTTAAATGCCTCACCATCTCTCTTCGCCTGAGCCAGAAGTCTAAGTTTCAAACCATTCCTTCTAGCATAGTCCATATCACTTTCCGATATGTCACTAATTCCTTCAGTTTCTATACTCTGATAATCACACTTCTTTCCCGTCGCCATCGACAGAAGAATCGCAATCTTTCTAGCTGCGTCATATCCTTCCACATCATCGGTCGGATCCTTCTCCGCGTAACCCATTTCCTGCGCCTCACGAAGAACTTCCTCATATGACATATCTAAATCAAGCATCTTAGAAAGGATGAAATTCGTAGTTCCATTTAGGATTCCATAAATCTCTTCCACTTCTTCAAACACAAGCGAATTATTCAACGTATGAAGAATCGGTATTCCGCCGCCTACAGCTCCTTCGAATCTAAAGATGGCGCCGCTACTGTCCGCCATCTGAAAAAGCTTAGGTCCATACTCTGCCACAAGTGCTTTATTCGACGTTGCAACTGAAATACCATTTTGAAGAAGACTAGATACATACTCAAATGCCGGGTGAAGTCCACCCAAAGCCTCGATGCAAATATCAATTTCATCGTCAGAAAGTATGTCCTCTATGCTCTGTGTAATTTTATCAGATAAAGGATCTTCTTCGTGTTCATGTCTATCGAAAATATGAGCAATTTCGATAGGCTCCTCGATGACACTTTCGATTCTGGAACGGTTATTATATATCACATCGGATACACCCTGACCTATAGTTCCATAACCCAGGATAGCGATTCTCATTTTTCCCTCAGTTCTAGTCGGCGTCTACACCTTTCCACTTAGGCATACCAAGTGAGAGCCAACGGAGATATGAGAGCATGAACTGATCGAGTTCTCCATCCAAGACATTCTTCGCATTTCCTGATTCTTCGCCAGTTCTAAGATCCTTAACCATTGTATATGGCTGAAGAACATATGAACGAATCTGACTTCCAAATCCATTCTCGGATACTTCGCCTCGGATTTCTGCCTCTTTCTGCTTATGCTCTTCTTCCTTCAAGAGATAAAGCTGAGCTTTCAGCATCTTCATAGCCTTGTCTTTATTCTGATGCTGCGATCTTTCATTCTGACACGAAACCACAATTCCTGATGGGAAATGTGTAATTCTGATAGCAGATGAAGTCTTATTGATATGCTGTCCACCAGCACCAGATGCTCTAAAGGTATCAATTCTGATATCTTCATCCTTTACTTCTACATCGAGATCTTTCTCGATATCAGGCATTACCTCACATGATGAGAATGATGTCTGTCTCTTACCATTTGCATTGAATGGCGAAATACGTACAAGTCTGTGTACGCCCTTCTCAGATTTAAGGTAACCGTATGCATTATCACCTGTAACCTGGAATGTAATTGACTTGATTCCAGCTTCATCGCCATCAAGCTGATCCAAGACTTCTACTTTGAAACCTTTCTTATCAGCCCATCTTGAATACATACGATAAAGCATCTGCGTCCAGTCACACGCCTCTGTTCCGCCCGCTCCAGCATGGAGTGTAATGATTGCGTTCTCAGAATCATATTCTCCCGAGAGAAGCGTCTTCATCTTAAGTGCATTAAAATTATTGACAAAGAGTTCATACTCTTCCTGAATCTCAGGAATCATATCAGGATCATTTGCTTCGACAGCCATCTCGATGAAATCGAGAATTTCCTGATGGAGATCCGTAAGCGTCTTGAACATACTTACGTCATCCTTTAAACTCTTTAATTCTTTTGTTTTTTCAGCTGAAACAAGTGGATCGTCTGACCTTTATTAGCGAGGTCAAAGTGAATCCCTCGCCTCCTGCAGTGGATCTACATATGATCCGAGATTCTGTTTAATAACATCCAACTCTACCACAGAAAATCACCTCTATTCTTTGGATGCAGGGTTGTCTCCCTATTTGTTACTTAATACCTCTAAACCTTTCTGGATCTGATTATCCAAGGACTCATCATATTCCTGCCCTTCAGTTCCTGCGTACTGATATTCAAGTTCGATGTCTGGTTTAATACCCTTTCCATGTATACATTCACCCTTAGGAGTGTAGTATCTAGCTGTTGTAATCTTTATAGCCGAACCATCTGAAAGTGGAAGTGTCTGCTGAACGATTCCCTTTCCAAATGTTTTAGTTCCGATGATTGTTGCTCTCTTGTAATCTCTCATCGCACCTGTAAAGATTTCAGATGCACTTGCAGTGTTTCCGTTTACAAGTATTACAGCTGGAATATTAAGCTGTTTTTCTTCATCTGAGTTATATACTTCTTCCTTACCGTATTTGTCCTTTGTGTAAACAACCTTACCTTTTGGAAGAAGCTCATCTAAGATTGCTGCTACAGAATCTACAAGTCCGCCGCCATTATCGCGAAGATCATAAATTATCTTCTTCATTCCCTGCGCCTGCAAGTCCTTTAGTGCACTCTTGAAATCCTCTGTAGTTGTAGCTGTAAACTGTGAGATACGAATATATCCAGTTTCACTATCGAGCATCTTGTGTGTAACTGTAGGAGTTACGATTTCATCAAGTGTCACCTTGATTGTAACTGTATCCTCTCCGCGTTTTACACTAATGACTCTTCTGTCACCCTTCTTTCCGCGGATGTTCTTCATAATGAAGTTTTCAATATTCTTTGAAGTAATCTTCTTTCCATTTACTTCAACGATAACATCTCCAACTTTTAGTCCGGACTGTTCAGCAGGTGTTCCCTTATAAACTTCCTTTATCTCATATCCATCCTTTGTAGGAGTTGGAGAAAGTACAGCACCGATTCCGGCATATGTTCCGGTTAACTCTTTCATTAGCTCGATGTATTCTTTCTGAGTGTAATACTCAGTATATGGATCTGTCGCACCATTCATAAGACCTTTATACATGCCTTCTACTTTCTGTTTATGAGACAAATCCTTGTAGTAATATTTGTCGAGAACTGAGTTCAGTACATTGAGCTTATCAGCGTCCTTCTTTGAAAGAAAAGTCTTTCCAGGAAGCACTCCGTACAGAGCATACATTATTCC
>DAISYI010000005.1:11605-12690 GCA_036825385.1 Lachnospiraceae bacterium
AACGGATGCTTTTTCCTGTTAAATTCTAATGCCACATTTCTATTTGCATCTTCAGGGCTCATGCTCTGAGGCATATAGTTTGGATTGGAAAAATAATCTCTCTCATTTTTGTTAAACATATTCTGCATTTAGAACTCTTCTTTCTAAGCTACTATACGTTCAAGTGTCTATGAAGTGTAACTCGGCTTCCCAGATAACCGATACCTACACCGAGTGCAAGCGAAAGTGGAACAAGCACTTTGAACACTGTTCCTTCTGGGACGAAACTGATGATATTTGAAAGGAATTCAAACTTTGATGTGATGTAACGAACGATGTTCTGGTACATAAACCAAAGAACGATAACTGGAATTCCTGATCCTACGAGTCCGATTACAAGTCCCTCTACGACGAAAGGTGCTCGTACGAAACTGTCTTTCGCACCAATCAGTTTCATGATGGCAATCTCATCCTTTCTTACAGAAATACCTACTGTGATAGTATTACTGATAAGGAAGATAGCTACAGCTACGAGAATAAGAATTACTGCTGCGAATATTACTGACATAAGACGGGAAAAATCTGTAAGCGTTCCGGCGGCCATCTTCGACTGATTAACCTGTCTAACGCCAGGAAGCTTCTTAAGGTACTTTACAAGTGCATCCTGCTTTGACACATCCTTCATATATACCTGATAGTTTGCTGAGTTAGCCATAGGGTTATCATCAGCAAATGAAGCTGCTACTTCTTCATTTCCTTTAAAGAATTCCTTCTTCGCTGTATTCCATGCTTCTTCAGCAGATACAAACTTATAAGAAGAAACTTCCTTTCTGGCGTCTATCTTGTCACCGATTTCTTTCATCTTATCTTCTGATAAGCCTTCATCAAAGAAGACTGTAACTGCGATACTTTCCTCTGCTGATTCAACCATCTTAGAGAAGTTGATACCGAGCGAATAGAAAATACCGAGGAGGAAAATACACGCAGCCATTGTTGCAATTGAGGCAAGTGAGAACATCTTGTTACGCCAGATATTCTTAAATCCCTGTCTCAATGAATAAATAACAGAACTAAATTTCATTTATAACTCCTCATCTGGCTTTACG
>DAISYI010000005.1:12700-16030 GCA_036825385.1 Lachnospiraceae bacterium
GTCACTTACAATCTGGCCTTTTCTAATAGTAATTACTCTCTTGTTCATCTTCTTGACGAATTCCATATTATGAGTAACTACTACTACAGTTGTTCCCTTTGCGTTGATTTCCTCAAGAAGACGCATGATTTCCCAACCATTTCTGTCATCAAGGTTACCTGTAGGCTCATCCGCAAGGAGAATCTTTGGCTGATTTACGAGAGCTCTAGCGATAGCAACACGCTGCTGCTCACCTCCTGAAAGATGCTTAGGAAATGCACGATACTTAGGAGCAAGTCCTACAGTTGAAAGCATTTCAGGTACTCTCTTCTTGATCTTTCGATTTGGAGATTCGATTACTTTCATCGCGAAAGCAACGTTCTCATAGACATTTCTGTCCTGAAGAAGTCTGAAATCCTGGAATACTACACCGATATTACGTCTGTAATATGGAATGTTTCTATGATTGATTCCAGCGAGATTCTTTCCATTTACAAGAATCTTACCCTTTGATGGCTTAAGCTCATCCAAGAGAAGCTTAATAAGTGTTGATTTACCGGAACCACTTGGACCTGTAATAAATGCAAATTCGCCCGGTCTGATATGAAGACTAATATCATTAAGCGCTGGAACGCCCGTTTGATATGTCTTACTGATATGTTCCATTTTGATCATTTAAAATATAACTCCAATTAAAAAACTAACTAATCTACAAGAGCTTAGTAAATATGCTCTTCCATATAATTCATGTACTCTACAACCATAAGAGCAATCTTGAATGTGATTGCATCTTCAAACACACGTAAATCAAGTCCCGTACTCTTCTGAAGTTTATCCAAACGATATACGAGAGTATTTCTGTGAATATAAAGCTGTCTAGATGTCTCAGAAACATTCAAACTATTCTCGAAGAACTTATTAATAGTAGTAAGTGTTTCTTCGTCGAAATCTTTAGGTGATCTACCCTTGAAGATTTCATGGATAAACATCTTGCAAAGTGGAAGCGGAAGCTGATAAATAAGACGACCAATTCCAAGTACTGAATAAGCGATAACCTGATGTTCCTGGAAGAAAATCTTTCCTACGTCGAGAGCAAGGTTTGCTTCCTTATATGATCTAGAAACGTCCTTAAGCTCATCTACTGCAGTACCATAAGATACGCGTACATCTCTTCCTTCGTCAGACTTCATGATATTAATGATTCTATTAGCAACAGGAACTACTGATGACTCATCCTCATTTCTATCAAGCTCACGAATAATAATTACGCTATTCTCGTCAACTGCAGTAACGAAATCTTCTGTTCTCTTTCCGATAATGTTATGAATTCTCTCGATATCTGATCCATCCTTGCTAGGACCAGTCTCTACGATCATGCAGATTCTCTTCTTCGCATATTCGATTCTAAGCTTCTTAGCGCGGTTATAGATATCGATAAGAAGAAGATTATCAAGAAGAAGATTCTTAAAGAAATTATCCTTGTCAAATCTCTCTCTGTAAGCAACGAGAAGTTCAGTAAGCTGTAAAGTTACAATCTTTCCTACCATCTGTGCATTGTCATTTTCTCCTTCTGAAACCACAATAAACTCAAGGTGCTCCTCTTCAAACACTTTGAAGAAGTGCGCACCTGAAGCCACCTGGCTTTCAGCATTTGAATTAGCAAAGTCCTTCGAAGACTCTACATATATCTTCGAATTTTCAACATTAGACGCAAGGACACATCCCTCAGCATCAATTACAGCTAAAGGCACTCTTGTAATCTGTGTCATTCCATCAATTGTCTTTTGAAGAACTTGATTGGAAACCATTTTATTCCTCCCATGTGACAGTTTTTACATCAAGCAATTTATATGACTATACATTTTGTACAACTACGAGATGTCATTTTTGTATGACTTTATCATATCATTTAGTTAAGTTTAATATAAACCGGCCAAAATTAAAAGACGTTTTTTGGTGAAATTATGCATTTCTCAAGGAAAAACACATATGTGCAATTTTCACAAAGAACTATATTCTGACAATTGCAACAATATGCCAAAATCGATAAAAAGAAAATAAAATTCTAGTTGCTGAAACACAACTCCAAAGTCAACATTTTTCATCAGATTTTATAATATTTATCACATTATAACAAAACAAATGTTTCATTTTTATGTGTAAAACTCAAAAATAATTGTGGATAAAGTGGATAAATTCGTGCATAAGTCCATTTTAAGCCATTCTTAGATTCAAAAATGTGGATAATTTTCGTTAATATCTTTTAGTTATTTTTTTGTCCAAAATCATGTATACCACCATTTGTGCATATTTTATACTTGCAAAATACAACAAGATGTGGAGGGGAAATGTTTCGTAGTACAATTCTAAAAATTAAATACAATTCAAATTTCACTATCCACTTTAATCGACTTGACAAAAATAAAAAAAACCATGAGCCAGATTACTCTGACTCATGGGATTATTTCATATATATGCTCTCGTATTAGAAGATACGACGAACAGTAAGAATCTTTCTATAATGAACGTTAGAATACTTGATACCGTCCTTAGGAGTTGATGCATGAACGAGAGTTCCGTTACCTGCATAAATTCCAACATGTCCACTGTAACATACGATATCACCCGGCTGCATTTCATCCTGGCTTACAGAATATCCGCATCCTCTCATAGCTGATGAAGAATGTGGAAGTGAAACACCGAATGCAGCGTATACACTCATTACATATCCTGAGCAGTCAGTACCATTTGTAAGTGATGAAGCACCATATACATATGGGTTACCAACGAACTGTGCTGCATAAGATACAACTGAGCTTCCTGTACCGCTACCAGCTGGTGCGTATGATCTAGATGAACGCTTAGAAGCTGCTTTCTTAGCATTAGCTTTACGTTCTGCTTCGAGAGCGGCCTTTCTAGCCTGTTCTCTTTCAGCTTTCTCTTTCGCAAGTCTAGCCTGCTCAGCAGCCTTAGACTCAGCGTATGTATATTCTACAGATGTAGTAACGAAATCTGTTGACACAAATCCCTGTCCTGCTTCTGTATCTACCTTAAGCCATCCTGAATCCTTCATAGAATCATCTACGATTGTAAGATCATCAGTTCCAGGAACCATTGTAAGAATACCTGAGTTTGTAGTAGCTTCTCTACGTACGTAAAGTGTTGTAGTAACAACTGTAGCTACCTTACGAGATGCTGAGTTGATAAGATTTCTATCTCCTACTACGAGATACTGCTTATTAATCCAACCTGTTACATCTCCTGACTCTACCTGATACCAGTCGCCCTGTTCGCCGAGAACTTTAGCGGCTGCATTCTTATAAAGCTTACCATTGTAGTCGCTGTTTGTAT
>DAISYI010000005.1:16040-17887 GCA_036825385.1 Lachnospiraceae bacterium
AGAAGCTAATCCAAATGTAGTATTAAATAACTTATATAAACATACTGATCTACATTTGCAATACCAATTTTAGAAATGTCATCTTTTGCTTTTATATTCTTCTCGCTAGCGTTAGCAAGTGCTGTAGTAACTGTTCCGTCAGAAGACTTCTTTGCAGTTACAGATTTACCAGTAAAATAAACACTAACCCCTGATCTAGTACCAACAGATGACTGTGTTGCGGTATTTGTATTGCTTGCTACGGCATTCTTTGAAGAATATAAGCCTGTAACACCAGCTGTTGGTGCTGCATTAGTACCAAACGCTGCTGCTCCAACAAGGATACCTGTTGTAAGCGTAAGCGTTGCAGCTTTTACCGCTCTGTGTGTCCAATTCATCGTTAATAAAAACCTCCATAGTTTAGAAATATTACAAAGTTGTTACAAATATTTCTTGCATATTATAACAACCTATAATGAACATGTCAACCCTTGAGGCCAGAAATATACCTTTTTACTGATGTTGCGGCATTTGCTCCGTCGGCTGCTGCTGTAATAACTTGTCGTAACATTTTCGTTCTTACGTCTCCAGCAGCAAATATTCCTTCTATAGAAGTAACGCAATCTTCACCCGCTTTAATGTATCCACTCTCATCCATTTCTGGAAGACCTTTTATACGAGATGTATTAGGAAGAATTCCTACAGCGATAAATACCCCATTAACATTTAATGACTTTTTCTCACCAGTCTTTCTATTATATAAAGAAAGACTTTCGATCATCGTATCACCCACTATTTCTTCCACGACAGTATCATAGATTATTTCAATGTTCGCTTTAGACTTTACTTCCTCCTGAAGAATCTCAGCTCCTCTAAACTCATCTCTCCTATGGATTAAGTAAACCTTCTCTGCAATATCGGAAAGATAGATTGCATCTTCAAGTGCTACATCTCCACCACCGACTACTGCAACTACTTTATCTTTGTAGAAAGCACCATCACATGTCGCGCAGTATGAAACTCCCATACCTTTATGTTCTGCCTCGCCTGGCACTCCAAGTTCTCTATGACCTGCTCCAGTTGCAATGAGAACTGTCTTCGTAGAGTATTCGTTTTTTCTAGTCTTCACAAGACGAATATCTCCGTCAACTTCAATTTCCTTTACGTTCTCAGTAGAAAATATAACTCCCAGCTTCTCTGCGTGATCCTGGAACGCCTTTCCAAGTTCTGCTCCGGTCAAGCCTGGAAGGCCTGGATAATTGTCAATTTCATATGTATCAAGAATCTGTCCACCACCAACTGGATTTCCAGAAATAACGAGCGTATTCATTCCCGAACGCTTTGCATATATTGCAGCAGAAAGACCAGCAGGACCATTTCCTATTATAATCAAATCATATAAATTCATTTGTCTACCTCCTAATACCATCAATTATATTGTGCACAATATAATTTGTCAATTTTTCGAGATGAGTTTATGCTTTTTTAAGTTGAAGATGAGCTAAATTTGTGACATAATCATAGTACACCTCTAATAAGGAATTTTGAGGTGTTGGAACTCTTGAAAGGAGATGATCTCTTATGAATATGGGTTCATTAAGTATCGCGTATAACAATGTTACTACTGCGAATTCTTTCAGTACAGCAATATTAGGTAAGGAATTAGACAACACGGAAGAAATGGGCAAGGAAATCGCTAAAGAGATCATGCAGGCTCCTGGACCATCACTCGAGAGTATGGTTAATCCGAACATCGGCAAACATATCGATTTGCTTATATGATAAATTGCTAGTTATGAACGAATCAAATGCTTAAAAAGCACACATAAACGGTGTGCTTTTTTATTACTCTTTATTCAGGTATGCTT
>DAISYI010000005.1:17897-20018 GCA_036825385.1 Lachnospiraceae bacterium
TGGTCGCTCTATACCTGATTCTTTCCATGTTTCTTGCCCCAATATAGTTTCTCATCAGCTTCTTCGAACATCGACTTAATTGTAATACCTTCTTTATACTCACTTATTCCCATCGTAACTGTAACAGAAACCTGCTCCTGATTCTTATATTTTATTCCATCTTTTGAAATATCAGCTCGAATACGTTCTGCTGCTGAAACAGACTGTTCTGCAGTTGCCATCAGAAGGATTACTATTTCTTCACCGCCCCATCTAAATACATAGTCAGTTTTCTTAACTCCTGTCAGGATAGTATGCGCAACATATTTTAAAACAACATCTCCAAAGTCATGTCCGTAATTATCATTTACATGCTTGAAGTCATCGATGTCTACCATAATGACACAGAATGGATGCTTACCGTCTTTAGCTTTTTCGACTGTTTCACGCATGTAGCCTTCCATGCTTTTTCTATTTAATAGATGCGTAAGCGTGTCATAATTCGCATATTTCTCGAGTTCTTCTATGAGATATTTGCTTCCTAGATGTGTTAGGCTGAGAATCAGAAATGCAAATATAGTGAGGTAGCAAATCCTAATCACAAAAAATGGCACCTGATTCTCTCCCGGAGGTACTCTCATTAATTCCGGTGAGATGAACCATGATAAACATGTTGACGCAAGTATTCCAACCGTAACCCAACTAGTGAGTTTCATATCAAAGAAGTAAACCGTGAAGAATATAAAGAAAGGAGCATACGCCCACCACTCTGGATAGGGAATAAGGTATATCGTGAAATTAAACTGAACCATGATGCCTATGCCCACAGCAATTTTATGAGAGTTCAGTTTGTGTTTCTTCATAAGACTATCGCCCTTAAGTCCAGCATGGTAATAATGAAGAGCCACCAATAAGAACAGGATATTTATAGCATCAAAAACTATAAGCGCTGGCCAAGAAGTCTCCTTGTAACCACCGCATAACTTTGTAATCGTATAACCTATAGCAGAAAAAGCTGCTACAGAGGTCGGTGTCAAAACAACAAACTTATAAACTCTGTTCAAAAATACATCTAGAGCAGACAAGCCGGCCATAGATTCATATTCATCAGTATTGTCGGTTTTCATCTGATATTCTGACATATTGCCTCCTAATCTATTAACTATTCAAATATTAGCATAATTTCCATGAAAAATCTAAAAAAGAGACGGTAAATAACCGTCTCTTTCGAAAAAATTTCTATATTAATTATTCTTTGAAATCTTACCATCTGTAATAGTAATCTTTCTTTCTTTATAAAGAGAACCTATCGCTCTCTTAAATGCAGCTTTGGAAAGCCCTGTTTCTCGAAGAATAACTTCTGGTGAAGCTTTTTCCGTAAACGGAAGTGTTCCTGCGTAAGAATCAATGAGATCCATAATGAGTTCACCATCGTTCTGGATTTCCTTATATGCATCCTCTCTCATAGAGAGATCGAGCTTACCATCTTCCTTAACTCCTGTAACTCGAACGACAACCTTATCTCCGACAGCAAGTCTCTCTGTCTTCTCATGTCTAGGAATCATTCCATTGTACTTATCATCAACCGCAACGAAAGTACCGAAATCATGACCGAGCTCATACACTCTACCATTAACCACGTCACCTTTACGGTAAGGAGAGTTTGTTGAAAGATACTTCCACAAGCCTCTCATGCTGGCAGCCAAACGATCTGACTTATCAACATACAGACGTACGAGTATTTCGTCGCCTTCGTTCACTCTTCCTTCCATTTCCTTATATGGAAGAAGCAGATCCTTCTCAAGTCCCCAATCGAGGAAAGCTCCGATGGAACTTACTTCCTTAACAGTTAGTACCGAAAGCTTCTCCATAGTAATCTTAGGAACCTCAGTAGTAGCGATAACTCTATCCTGAGAATCTCGGTAAACAAACACCTTTACCATATCGCCCTCTTCCATGTCTGCTGTCACAAACTTCTTTGGAAGAAGTACAGAATCTCTGTCATCTGCATACTCACCGAGGTAAGCACCGAAATCAGTAAAGCGAAGAATTCTAAGCTCCGAAATCTCACCGAGCTTGAACTTCGACTTATCTACCTTGTTCTTCTTATATTTATTGTTCTTATTAAACTGTTTTCTTTCC
>DAISYI010000005.1:20028-24328 GCA_036825385.1 Lachnospiraceae bacterium
CCATATAAATCCATTTCTTAATCAAGATATACTACTGCACATATAGTACCATCTGTTTTTTCCAATGTCACGCACTTACTCTCACCAGCGTAACCTATGCATACGTTAACCTCATCACCGAACACAAGCTGTCTCTTATAGCTGACTCTTACTCTCTTCACTGATGTAGGATCGTCTATAGCAGCCAACGCAAACGCCACATAATACTGATTATTCACGTGACCATTTGTATCGAGGTGATATTTCTTTATGTCTACGGAAAAAGCTTTCTCTCTCTCAGCTGGTTCTTTTAACTTTCTGTCGCACCATTCGCCTGGCAGAGGTTCATCAATTCCATACTCGCCCATGATTTCATCAGTAAGCTTCTTCGGAAGCATGTGAGTTCTATCTATTATAGACCATGTAGAATGCGCGGTTGCACACACTCCTTCGGACGACTTCAGAATATAATCTCTAAATGCGTAGAGTCCCTTATATCCAACCGACATAGTCTGAATCGTAATATCATCACCGAGATTCGGACGCTTATCAATCTTTATATCCCAGGAGAAAATCATCCAGCCGAGATTATGCTTCTCATTCTCGTACAGAGAACTGCTAGTTCCATCAGCGTGAAATGTAGCCACATCCTGAAAGTAATCAATCAAACTAGTTATAGAAAGTCTTCCACTTGAGTCTACTTCACTAAATCTGACTCTACTCTTCATCTCGTACATAACTCTTCTCCCTGTATATAAAACTCATTCTGCCTTTGATACAAAAAAAGCACTGTGATAACCACAGTGCTTCGATTGAGCTGGCCCACAAGGATTCGAACCTTGAAATGACGGAGTCAGAGTCCGCTGCCTTACCGTTTGGCTATGGGCCATTACCTTTCGCAACGATGAATATAATACAAGTTTCGGAAGGAAAAAGCAAGTGTTTTTTCAAAAAAAATTAATTTTTTTATTCGGATATTCATAAACCCTTGAAAACATAAGCTTTTTCCCAGTATCTATAGGACCGTAATCCTGCCATCACTTTCACAAAAAGCAATCGAACCCAAAACTGGAGGCAAATCTTCCGTACCAAGCATATTCTGTAAATCGCCCATGACGCGCTCTATCTTCTCCTCCGGGAGCAAAACTCGAATCGTTTCATTCTCTGAATAATCGATTCCTTCTATAATAATATCATCACGTCTGAAATAATTTTCGAGAGTCGCGCCCATCGAATAGTCGACAGTGATTTCAAATCGATTAGCCGACTGCACCTCTGAAAGCGTCGCTTCCTCCACACAGAGTCTAGCCGCTTCTCGATACGCACGAGTAAGTCCGCCAGTCCCCAGCTTGATTCCCCCGAAATATCGAACCACTACGAGGAGAACATTGAAGAGCCCTCTAGTTTCAAGGATTTCTAAGATAGGCTTTCCTGCAGTTCCAGAAGGCTCGCCATCATCCGACGCCTTCTTCTGCATAGCATCATATCCTATTATATAAGCATAACAATGATGTCTAGCATCATAATACTTCTTCTTTACCTGGTTTACGTATTCTTTCGCCTCTTCTTCATCCTTTACGGGAAAAAGCAATCCAATAAACCTGGATCTCTTTTCGTCATATTCCGCATCTGCCTGATTGAAGATGCAATACTTCTCTTCTACTGCCATTTGACTTCCTTTTCTGTAAATGTTTCGTTATTTATTATAGCAAAATAATCTGATATAATATACAAGATTTACCTAGCGTTTTTGCACGGAGGAAATATGAAATACACAAAGAAAAATGTATCAGACGCAAGCAAGAAGAAGAACTTGAAGAAAAAGCGTCGCGCAAAGAGATCTACTGTACTCGTACTTAGATCCTTGCTCGTATTCTTTCTAGTTCTAATTGCTGCAGGACTGATTGGCGCTACTGCCTATGTCAGAAGCCTACTCAGTAAGCTTCCAGATGTATCAAAAATAGACATATCACCAACAGGTTATTCATCAAAAATCTACGATGCAAATGGCAAAGAAGTAGAAACTCTCGCCGCATCGGGAGCAAATAGAGTTTATGTAAAGCTCGACAAGATTCCAGAAGATTTGCAGCACGCATTCGTTGCAATCGAAGATGCCAGATTCTATAAGCATAACGGTATCGACGTAAAGGGTATCTTTAGAGCCACTGCAACTGGAATACTTTCTGGTGGTAAACGTTCTCAGGGTGCTTCAACTATCACACAGCAGCTTTTGAAGAACAATTACTTCACCACATGGACAAATGAGACTACCACTAAGCAGAAGATTGATAGAAAGATTCAGGAACAGTATCTGGCTATTCAGCTCGAGAAGGTCACAAAGAAAGATACCATACTCGAAAACTACCTGAATACAATCAATCTCGGTCAGAACACACTCGGTGTACAGGCCGCATCTCGTCGTTACTTCAATAAGGATGTAACAGATTTGACGCTATCTGAAAGCGCTGTAATCGCAGCCATCACTCAGAACCCAGCGCTTTACAATCCTATCTCACATCCTAAGTACAATTCAGCAAGACGACAGACTGTACTTAAGAACATGCTGAACCAGAAATACATCACAAAAAAAGCATACGAAGAAGCTATCAAGGACGATGTATACTCTAGAATTCAGAACGCAAACTCTGAACTCGCATCAAACAGCACTACATCTTACTTCACAGATGCTCTTACAGATCAGCTTGTAGAAGATCTCGTAGATAAGATGGGATATACAGAGACTCAGGCTTACCAGAAGGTATATGCCGGCGGTCTTAAGATTTATTCTACTCAGGAGAAATCAGTACAGGACGCCTGCGATCAGGCAGTAAACGATCCTGCAAACTATAGCGCAAATGTGCAGTACTCTTTCTCATATAGACTCACTGTTATGAAGAAAGATGGTACTACAAAGAACTACAGCGAACAGACGATGCTTTCTCATTACAAGAAGCAGAATCCTAAGTATTCTATAAACTTCCCTTCCCAGGAAGCTGCACAGGCCGCTATCGACAAGTATAAATCTGAAGTAATGGAAGAAGGCGACAAGATTCCAGAAGCAGGTGAAACAGTTACATTCACTCTTCAGCCTCAGGTCGCAATGACAGTCATGAACCAGAAGAATGGTCACGTAGTCGCACTCGTCGGAGGACGTGGTGAGAAGACAGCTTCAAAGACACTTAACCGAGCAGTAGATACAACTAGACAGCCTGGTTCTACATTCAAGATTCTTTCTACTTACGCACCAGCCCTCGATTCTGCAGGTCTCACACTTGCATCTACTCAGGACAACGCACCATACTCATATACAAATGGTAAGAGAATCAGCAACTTCCCAGATGTTTACACTGGTTATACTACTCTTAGAAACGGTATCAAAAACTCTATCAACGTAGTTGCCGTTAAAACACTTACAGAAATCGGCACAAGCCTCGGTTTCCAGTACGTTGAAGACTTCGGTATCACTACACTCGAAAGTGGCGATAACAATCAGGCACTTGCTATCGGTGGTATCACTAACGGTGTGAAAAATATCGAGCTCACAGCTGGTTTTGCAACCGTAGCAAACAAGGGAGTCTACCACAAGCCTGTATTCTATACAAAGGTTCTCGATCACGAAGGAAACGTAATACTCGATACTTCTGCTGAACAGAAGAAAGAAAAGAGAGTCATCAAAGAAACTACAGCATGGCTTCTTACATCTGCAATGCAGGACGTATTTAATGATGGTACAGCAAAAGCAGCCCGTTTCGACGGAATGCATATCGCCGGAAAGACCGGTACAACAAACGATGCTACAGACTCGCTCCTCGTAGGATTCACACCATACTATACATGTGGTCTTTGGGGCGGATATGATGATAACTCAGGTCAGGGAAGCACAAGCTATACAAAGAAGATTTGGAAAGCAGCTATGCAGAAGATTCACGAAGGCAAAGCTGACAAAGACTTCGAAATGCCTAGTGGAATCACACAGGCAAATGTATGTGCAGTTTCTGGTAAGAGGCCTGTAGAAGGCCTCTGTGACAGCGATCCACGCGGCAGCCAGATTATCACAGAATACTTTGCTGAAGGCACAGAGCCAAAGGAAACTGAGACCTGTGACAAGCATGTAAAAGTTAACATCTGTAACTCTTCAGGAAAGCCTGCTAGCGCAAACTGTCCACAGGATGCGATTACTACAGCGATAAAGATTATCGGTGACGTAAACGGCACACCTGATGATCCATACAGAATCCCTCAGGACATCCTTTCCCAGATGTGTGATCTACACGGAGGCGGAAGTTCAAATTCTGAGAAGAAACAAGATTAACCAAAATAA
>DAISYI010000005.1:24338-40003 GCA_036825385.1 Lachnospiraceae bacterium
AAAGCGTTTGGCTTAGGCCAAACGCTTTTTATTACACAAATTTAATTCTATGCATCAAAGATAACATCTCTAGTATGCATCCACATTCCCGCAGGGAACTCATCCGACGATGAATAATTACTGCAAAGTTCATCGCAAATTCCATTCATCTCATTTAATATATTCTTATTTCTAGGACTATATTCATTTCCAGAAGCCCCCGGCTTAGATGTAATCATTGACTGAACAGTAAGTCTGATACCATCTCTATTACCTTCCATATTCACTGTACTTGTGACCTGATATCCGCCTCCAAGTGCTTCCGCCTCCTCAAGTGCTATCATCGTCATTATTCTAGCCATGTTTATCTTCTGAGTGGCGTCTACATACTCCAGAATACGAATTGCATTCTCTTTGACGTTCCAGTTTATTGTTACTTTTGAGCCACTGCGAAAAAGCTCCTTCATTTCATCTTTCAACTCTGATACACGAGAAATAGTATTCATCGAAATCTGATGATACTTCATAAGAACTTCTTTCACGAAGTAACTTCCCTCTTCCGACTCTGGATCCGGAAGCAAGCTTAAGAGGAGCGCCTGCGCTTCGTGATAAGCTTTTTCCTTTCTCTTTGCTCCAGCATCGAGTTCGCCCATAATTCTAGCTCTAGCATCGAGCATAGTGTTCTGAATAAACGGTAACAAATCCTGCCTATAGTTCGCAGGTTCAATATACATTCGATAGGAAACATCTGAATTCTGGTAATGAATCAAGTCGCCTTTTGTAAGTGTGGTGACTCCCATTACGCATTCTGTGTCAGGTGATTTCTGATTCAACTCATTGATAAAATCAATCAAATCCTCTGCTTCAAACCTTCTGTTCACAAAAACCATTTCATAGCTGTACTCTTCGAGCTGCTTTCTGGCTTCGAACAAATTCGGCACAGTATCCACCTTAAAGTCTTCATCAAAGCATGCTCTTCTAAAAGAATCGCACTCTTCCTCTTCCTGATGAACAAATAAAACACGTAAATCATCCATAACGCTTCTCCTCGTGAGTATAAAATCCCTTTTGTAAAAAAAGGGTTCCTATCACGTTGGAAGGAACCCTATAAATACTTTATTTAATTATACATTTTAAATCTACACTTGTATAGATTTGTTTAAAGCATAAGCTTTATACTTCGAAGAGAAGATCTCCGTATGATGGCATAGGCCAATCTTCTTTGCTTACAAGCATCTCAAGCTCATCTACTGGCTTTCTAAGTGCTTCCATTGCTGGAACAACCTTCTTATAGAAGTGTTCTGCTGAATCATGGTTATTCTCAAATGAAAGGTCCTTAAGAAGCTTTGAAAGAGCAGATCTGGCATCTGTCATCTCTACAATATGCTTATCAATCTTCTTGAGAATCTCAATCTGTGTATCACAAGAAAGTCCTGCTCCAGTTGCCTTTACAGCATTGATAGTCTCAGCAACCTTTCTCTCATATGCGATAGAAGCTGGAATAAACTGCTTCTCTACCATATCGATCATAGTTCTAGCTTCGATATTGATTTTCTTTGCATACTGCTCGTATTCGATATCTGCACGTGATTCAAGCTCAGCCTTTGTAAATACCTTGAACTTCTCAAACGTCTCTACATTGTGCTTTGCTGTAAGCGCTGGGATGGCATCAAACATGCTTACGATGTTTGGAAGTCCACGTCTCTCAGCTTCTTCTTTCCACTCATTTGAGTATCCATTTCCATTGAACACAATTCTCTGGTGCTTTGAAGCAAGAAGCTTAATATAGTCATGAACAGCAGTTTCAACATCATCTGCTTTTTCAATGTAATCAGCTGCATCTGAAATCGCTTCAGCCATAATTGTATTGAGAACTACATTTGGTTCACCAACAGAATCCTCTGAACCAACCATTCTGAACTCGAACTTATTTCCAGTAAATGCAAATGGTGATGTTCTATTTCTATCAGTAGCATCCTTCATAAAATCAGGAAGCGCTCTAACTCCTGTCTTTACCTTTGTACCCTTCTTGCTATGTGTAGCCTGTCCTGTTGATACAAGCTGCTCCATAACATCTCCAAGCTGCTCACCGAGGAATACTGAGATAACTGCTGGAGGAGCCTCAGAACCACCAAGTCTGTGGTCATTTCCTACGTCTGCTGCTGATTCGCGAAGAAGATCTGCGTGATTGTCTACTGCAGCGAGTACACATGTGAGGAAGAGAAGGAATCTGATATTGTTGTGAGGTGTGTCGCCCGGATCCAAAAGGTTAACCCCTGTATCTGTAACGATAGACCAGTTATTGTGCTTACCAGAACCGTTTACTCCATCAAATGGCTTCTCATGAAGAAGACACTGAAGACCATGACGATTAGCAACCTTACGAAGTGTTTCCATAATAAGCTGGTTGTGATCAACAGCAACATTTGCTTCCTCATAGATAGGAGCAAGCTCATGCTGTCCTGGAGCAACCTCGTTGTGCTCTGTCTTCGCAGGAACACCAAGCTTCCAAAGCTCTTTATCTACATCCTTCATGAAGACTGCGATATTCTCACGAATAGTTCCGAAATAATGATCATCCATTTCCTGACCCTTTGGAGGCATGGCTCCAAATAGTGTACGGCCAGTATAAATGAGATCCTTTCTCTCTTTAAATTTATCTCTGTCGATGAGGAAGTACTCCTGCTCAACACCAACTGATGAAGATACATGAGACACTTCTTCCATTCCGAGGAGATGAAGAAGACGGACAGCCTGCTTATCAAGTGCTTCCATTGATCTAAGAAGAGGTGTCTTCTGATCGAGAGCCTCTCCAGTATATGCTGAAAAAGCTGTAGGAATTAAGAGCGTTCCACCTGATTCATCTACGCGGACAAATGCAGGTGATGAACAATCCCATGTAGTGTATCCACGAGCTTCAAATGTAGCTCTAAGACCACCTGAAGGGAAGCTTGATGCGTCAGGCTCTCCTTTTATAAGTTCCTTTCCTGAGAACGCCATAAGCGTCTCTCCTGTAGGAAGAGGAGCTGTGATAAAGGAATCATGTTTCTCTGCAGTTACACCAGTAAGGGGTTGGAACCAATGGGTAAAGTGTGTTGCGCCTTTCTCGATAGCCCACTCTTTCATCTCATGAGCTACGACATCAGCTGTTTCGAGGTCAAGATCCTTGCCCTCTCGAATTGTTTCTTTCAGTTTTGCGTATGTCTTCTTTGGAAGACGCTCACGCATTACTTTGTCATTAAAGACATGTTCGCCAAAGATTTCTGAGGCATTAAAAAGATTTTTTGTTTCCATTGGTTTTAACCCTTTCTAGTGTAAAAATTGTATGTTCCTTACCCATTTAAAAAATACAAAATCCATTATAAAACTTTTTGCAAATAGAAAAAAGCACAAAGTTTACAAAAATTTATAAAATGGATTTATGTATTATGAAAAAAACCTATGTGTTAAAAATAATACACAACTACATTTATTTCTTATGCTTGAATGATTAAAAGACTCCTGTACTTCAATCATTCAATTTCAAAGCATTTGAAGTACATAATCCACCCTTAAACATCCAATAAAACCAAACATGTACTTCACCAGCCCCAATTAATGTAATATTGAAGCACATAACTCCATGATTCCAACAAAAAACATCACATTTTGTACTTCACTCTCAAAACGATTTTAATATTTGAAGTACAACCAATAATTATCATAATCTTAGCGAGTTACTGCAGATATTAATTGCAGCAAACCTCTCGCTTTTAAAGCGGGAGGTTTTGTGTATATAAATGAGAAAAGAGGGAAGCATGCGTTAGTGTGTTTTTCGATTTTTATTGGCATTTAGTTAATCACGATGAGAGATTCATGAGTTCGCGCTCCGTCATTTGTTTGAGCGGTGTTTGCCGCTGTTTTATGGCGGAAACACCGCGAGTTAAGGAATGCGATGAGCGCGAAGGCGCGAACTGCGAATAAAACATGAATCAGTAAAATTAACTGATTTGTCAATAATGAAGAAACGAAACAATTATCGAATGAGCTCCAGCAACAATATAACTATTCTTCTATTTTAAATACCTCTTCAAATACTTTCCTGTGTAGCTCTTTTCGTTCTTTACGACCTCTTCTGGCGTTCCAGTTGCCACAATCGTTCCACCACCATCTCCCCCATCAGGGCCGAGGTCGATAATATAATCCGCCGTCTTAATGACATCCAGATTATGTTCAATTACAACAACCGTATTTCCACCGTCAGAAAGCTTACGAAGAATCTCTACAAGCTTTCTTACATCCTCAAAATGAAGTCCTGTTGTAGGTTCATCGAGAACATAAATCGTCTTTCCTGTGCTTCTCTTTGAAAGCTCTGTTGCAAGTTTAATTCGCTGAGCCTCACCACCCGAAAGCTGAGTAGATGGCTGACCGAGTTTTATATACCCAAGACCTACATCATACAGAGTCTGAATCTTTCTGGCAATAGTAGGAACGTTTTTGAAAAATTCCAAAGCCTCTTCTACCGTCATATCGAGAACATCATAAATAGATTTACCCTTGTACTTTACATCAAGAGTTTCTCTATTATATCTCTTTCCATGACATACATCACACGGAACATACACATCCGGAAGGAAGTGCATTTCAATCTTTATGATACCGTCACCACTACATGCTTCGCAGCGACCGCCTTTAACATTAAAACTGAATCGTCCCTTGTTATACCCTCTTGCTTTCGCATCAGGAGTTCCAGCAAAGAGATCCCTAATGATATCAAATACACCTGTATATGTTGCAGGGTTTGATCTAGGTGTACGTCCGATAGGAGACTGATCGATATCGATAATCTTATCAAACTTATCAATTCCTTCGATGCAATCACATTTACCAGGAATTGTATGAGCTCTGTTTAACTTCTTCGCAAATGTCTTGTATAAAATCTCGTTAATTAGAGAGCTTTTTCCCGAACCTGAAACACCTGTAACTACAGTCATAACTCCGACTGGAATCTCGACATCGATACCCTTAAGGTTGTTCTCGCGTGCACCCTTAATCACAAAAGTATCATCAAAATGCCTTCTTTCCTTCGGAACCGGAATACAGAGTTCACCCGAGAGATACTTTCCAGTAATCGACTTCGGATTCTTGATGATGTCCTCGTATGTTCCAGTTGCAACGACTTCTCCACCGTGCTCGCCGGCTTTCGGCCCGATATCCACAATGTAATCGGCTTCACGCATAGTATCTTCATCATGCTCTACGACGATAAGCGTATTCCCAAGATCACGAAGACCTTTAAGAGAAGCAAGCAATCTATCATTGTCCTTCTGATGAAGTCCGATTGAAGGTTCATCCAGGATATAAGCTACACCTACAAGTCCAGAGCCAATCTGCGTAGCAAGACGAATTCTCTGTGTCTCACCACCGGAGAGCGAACCCGTAGCACGCGAAAGAGTAAGATAATCAAGTCCTACTCCCACCAGGAAGTCAACTCGTCCTCTTATCTCCTTAATGATATCCTTCGCAACCACATTCTGGTGTTCAGACAATCTTTCAGGAAGTTCATCCATATATCCTTTAAGCTCCTTTACCGGAAGCTCTGTAACTTCGTAAATATTCTTATCGCCAACTGTAACAGCGAGCGAAGTTTCTTTAAGTCTCTGACCATGACAGCAAGCACACTTCGATGTAGTCATGAAATCTTCGTACATAGACTTTGCAAGTTCTGACTTCGTCTCACGATATCTTCGATGCACATCATTTACGAGGCCATCAAACTTCACCATATATGTTCCCTGGCTACGCTGTCCCACATATCGGACAGCCACTTCTCTATCAAAGCCATGAATAAACATCTCTCTGATATCTTCAGGGAGCTCACCATATGGTGTATCCAAACTAAATCCATATGCTTCAGAAAGAGCAACTAGAGTCGCATGCGTGAAACTCTTAGAATCCTTTGACGACTGCCAACCTGGGCAGACCACACAGCCTTCATTGAAAGAAAGGCTCTGGTCCGGGATCATAAGCTCCTCACTGAATTCCATCTTATATCCAAGGCCGGCGCATTCAGGACACGCACCGAACGGATTATTGAACGAGAAACTTCTCGGCTCGATTTCATCAATAGAAATTCCGCAGTCAGGACACGCAAAGCTATCGGAAAAATTCATCGTTTTCCCACCTACCACTTCGACCTGAAGTAGTCCTTCGGACAGCTTAAGCGCACTCTCTACAGAATCTGTAAGTCTCTGCTCGATTCCTTCCTTTACGATGATTCTATCTACAACAATTTCGATATTGTGTTTCTGATTCTTATTGAGTTCGATTTCATCAGAAAGTTCGTACTGATTTCCATCTACAATTACACGAGCATAACCACTTCTCTTCGCACGCTCAAGAAGTTTCTGATGTGTCCCCTTTCGACCTCTTACTACAGGTGAAAGAATCAAAAGTTTCGTTCTCTCTTCAAGCGCCATAATCGCATCAACCATCTCATCGACAGTCTGACGTCTAATTTCCTTACCACACTCAGGGCAATGAGGAATACCGATTCTCGCATAGAGAAGTCTAAAGTAATCATAGATTTCAGTAACTGTTCCTACTGTAGATCTAGGGTTTCTATTCGTAGACTTCTGATCGATAGAAATCGCAGGTGGCATACCTTCTATTTTTTCAACTCGAGGTTTTTCCATCTGACCGAGGAACTGACGCGCATATGAAGAGAGCGACTCCATGTATCGTCTCTGCCCTTCTGCGAAGATAGTATCAAAAGCAAGCGAAGACTTACCCGAACCAGAAAGCCCTGTAATTACAGTAAACTGGTCACGAGGAATCTCTACATTAATATTCTTAAGGTTGTGCTCGTTCGCACCCTTAATCACAATTTTCTTAAAGTTATTTCCTTTTTGCATTCTTTCTTCTTTCACTCTTCTCAACTTCTGCATCACGAAGCTGATTCTTTATCTCAATCAATCTATCTCTGTATTCTGCTGCCACTTCGAAGTTAAGATCCGCCGCAGCTTCTTCCATCTTCTTCTTATATTTCTCAGAAAGTTTCTTAAGTTCATCGAAGTCCATATCTTCTGCACTGCGAATGCCATGAGCACTTTCCTCAGCTATCGCTTTAGAAACGGACATTACCTCTCGAACCGCTTTCTCAATTGTCTTCGGAGTAATACCATGCGCTTCATTATATGCTTCCTGAATCGCACGTCGTCTCTCTGTCTCATCAATAGCATTTCTCATAGAATCTGTAATCGTATCCGCATACATGATTACATGTCCCTGATTATTTCGCGCAGCTCGACCTATGGTCTGAATCAGGGAAGTTTCGGAACGAAGGAAGCCTTCCTTATCCGCATCCAGAATAGCAACCAATGTAATCTCTGGAATATCCATACCTTCTCGAAGGAGGTTGATTCCAACCAGAACATCAAACACATCCAGTCGCAAATCTCTAATGATTTCAGCTCTTTCCAAAGTATCGATATCAGAATGAAGATACTTCACTCTGACTCCAATCTCTTTCATATAATCGGTAAGGTCCTCAGCCATTCGCTTTGTAAGCGTCGTAATCATAACCTTATGATGTGCTTCGACCTCTTTATTTATCTCGCCAATCAAATCATCAACCTGATTCTCTGTCGGTCTGACTTCAACCGACGGATCCAGAAGGCCTGTCGGTCTGATAACCTGCTCTGCACGAAGAAGTTCATGATCTCTCTCATAATCTCCCGGTGTCGCAGATACAAACAGCATCTGGTCAATCTTATCCTCGAACTCTTCGAAATTCAGCGGTCTATTATCCATAGCAGATGGCAATCTAAACCCAAAGTCGATAAGAGTCTTTTTCCGAGAAAGGTTACCTGCATACATGCCTCGAATCTGTGGCAAAGTGACATGACTCTCATCGATGATAATCAGGAAGTCATCCCCGAAATAATCGATGAGACACATCGGAGCCTCGCCCGGTTTCTGAGAAGTCATATGTCTCGTATAGTTCTCAATCCCACTACAGAAACCCGTCTCACGAAGCATCTCGATATCGAAATTCGTACGCTCCTCGATTCGCTGAGCCTCGATAAGCTTATCTTCGCCCTTGAAGTACTTCACTCTTTCCTCGAGTTCTTCCTCGATAGTCTTGCAGGCTTCGTTTATTCTATCCTGGGGAACTACATAGTGTGACGCCGGAAAAATCGCGGCATGCACAACTTCTGCTTTTATATTTCCGGTAAGTGGATCCATTTCTAGAATCCTGTCGATTTCATCTCCAAAGAATTCTACACGAAATGCATACTCAGATGTAGTCGCAGGGAAGATATCGAGCGTATCTCCGCGAACTCTAAACGTACCTCGCTTAAAGTCCATATCGTTTCTAAGGTACTGCATGTCGATAAGCGCTTTAATTACATCGTCACGATCTCGCTCGTCACCTGGACGAAGAGAAACCATCATATTCTCATAGTCATCTGGCGAACCAATACCATAGATACATGATACAGACGATACGATTATTACATCCTTTCGCTCCGAAAGAGAAGCTGTCGCAGACAGACGGAGCTTATCGATTTCATCGTTTATAGATGAATCCTTTGCGATATAAGTATCTGTCGAAGGCACATAAGCTTCTGGCTGATAATAATCGTAGTAGGACACAAAATACTCTACAGCGTTCTCTGGGAAGAATTCCTTCATTTCTCCATAAAGCTGTCCAGCCAAAGTTTTGTTATGTGAAATAATCAGCGTAGGCTTATTTAAGGCCGCGATGACATTTGCCATCGTAAAGGTTTTTCCCGAACCAGTTACACCGAGCAGTGTTTCAAACTGATTGCCTTCCTGAAATCCCTTCACCAGTTCTTCTATCGCCTGTGGCTGATCACCTGTTGGTTTAAATTTTGAATGTAATTTAAATTCCATATTTTTATGGCTTTCTAACTAAAGCAATATACATTACACAACTAAATTTTATTATAACATACGACAGCAAATCTCCCGTTCAAAACACATAAAAAAGAACCAATCCGACGTTCGAATTGGTTCTTCTGAAAAATCTTATGCTTCTAATCTACCATGGCAGTTCTTGTATTTCTTGCCGCTTCCACATGGGCATGGATCGTTAGGGTAGATTTTCTTGTTTTTTCTTCTCTTAGGAGTAGATGTCGCTGTTTCATCCTTGTTTGTACCAGTAACCTTAGCAACCTCTTCTCTTTCAACCTTCTTCTCGATTCTGATACGGTAGAGCATCTGGATAGTATCATTTCTGATAGCATCGTTCATTTCATCCATCATATCATAAGAAATCATCTTGTACTCATCGACTGGGTTCTTCTGAGCGTAAGCCTGAAGTCCGATACCCTGGCGGAGCTGATCCATATCATTAATCTCGTCCATCCACTTTCTGTCGATGACTCTGAGGAGGATTACACGCTCTACTTCACGGAAATCTTCTGGAGTAGGGAACTCTTTCTCCTTCTCATTGTAAAGAGCTTCTGCTCTTTCGTAGAGTTTATCTTTGAGGTCTGAAACCTTCTTTACATCATCAAGTGTATCTTCTGTAATAGGTTTAAGTGGAATTACAGGAAGAAGGATTCTGTTAAGTTCTACGAGACTCCATTCATCCTTCGAAAGTTCATCGTTGCAAACCTGATCTACATAGAAGTCTACTCTATCTCTGATCATGTCGAGAATCTGCTGCTTCATATCTTCACCAGCGAGAACTCTGCGTCTCTGAGAGTAGATAAGTTCTCTCTGCTCATTCATAACCTGATCGTACTCAAGAAGCTGCTTTCTGATAGCAAAGTTGTTGCTCTCGATTTTTTCCTGAGCCTTCTCAATAGCTGATGAAAGCATCTTATGTTTAATCTGTTCACCTTCTGGAACACCGAGTGATTCAAACACACCGATGAGTCTATCTGAACCGAAGAGTCTCATAAGGTCATCTTCAAGTGAAATGAAGAACTGTGATTCTCCGACATCTCCCTGTCGACCAGAACGTCCACGGAGCTGATTATCGATACGACGTGATTCATGTCTTTCTGTACCGATAATCTTAAGACCGCCTGCTTCTCTAGCTTCCTCATCAAGCTTGATATCAGTTCCTCGACCAGCCATGTTTGTAGCGATTGTAACCGCTCCATGTTTACCAGCCTCTGCTACGATAGCAGCTTCTTGCTCATGATACTTCGCATTGAGGACATTGTGCTGGATTCCTTCTCTTGTAAGAAGCTTACTTACAAGTTCTGAAACCTCAATTGTAATAGTACCTACGAGAACTGGCTGTCCCTTTTCGTGTGCAGCCTTAACCTCTTCTACTACAGCCTTATATTTTTCTTTCTGTGTCTTATATACAGCATCATCATGATCAATACGCTGTACAGGTTTGTTTGTAGGGATAGCTACTACATCCATTCCGTAGATATCTCTAAACTCCTGCTCTTCTGTAAGGGCAGTACCTGTCATACCACAGATCTTGTCATACTTATTGAAGAAATTCTGGAATGTGATATTCGCAAGAGTCATACTCTCACGCTTTACTTCTACATGTTCCTTAGCTTCAATAGCCTGATGAAGACCATCTGAATAACGACGACCTGGCATAATACGTCCAGTAAATCCGTCTACGATGAGAACTTCACCATCTTTTACTACGTAATCCTGATCTCTGTGCATAAGGTTATGAGCACGAAGAGCAAGAATTACATTATGCTGAATCTCAAGATTATCTGGATCAGCAAGGTTATCAATATGGAAAAACTGCTCTACCTTCTTTACACCATCCTGTGTAAGAGATACAACCTTATCTTTTTCATTTACGATGAAGTCACCAGTTTCTTCCTGCTCGATACCCATAATGGCATCAATCTTCGAGAACTCAGGAAGATCCTCGCCTCTCTTCATCTGACGCGCGAGTACATCGCACATGTCATATAATTTAGTTGACTTTGAGCTCTGTCCAGAAATGATAAGAGGAGTTCTAGCCTCGTCGATAAGAACAGAGTCAACCTCATCGATGATACAGTAGTGAAGGTCTCTCTGAACGAGATCATCTTCATAAACTACCATGTTATCTCTAAGGTAATCGAAACCAAGTTCATTATTTGTAATATATGTGATATCACAATCGTAAGCAGCTTTACGCTCCTCACGTTCCATATCATTGAGAACTACACCCACAGTAAGTCCGAGGAATTCGTGAACTTTTCCCATCCACTCACTGTCTCGCTTAGCGAGGTAGTCGTTTACTGTAACTACGTGTACACCCTTTCCTTCAAGTGCATTAAGGTATGCAGGAAGTGTACATACGAGAGTCTTACCTTCTCCAGTCTTCATTTCTGAAATACGTCCCTGGTGGAGAATAACACCACCGATAAGCTGTACTTCGAATGGTTCCATTCCAAGTGCACGCTTTGCAGCTTCTCTTACTACCGCAAACGCTTCCGGAAGAATATCATCGAGTGTCTCACCCTTTTCCAATCTATCCTTAAAGTAAGGAGTCTTTGCACGAAGCTCCTCATCACTAAGCTTCTGCATTTCCTCTCTATATGATTCAATTTTCTTAACTATTGGCATCACGCGCTTTACTTCACGCTCACTATGTGTGCCAAAAAATTTGCCATTACGCCCATCAAGTTCTCCCTTTACTGTCTTTTTAATACTTATGTATAAAAAATACACATGGTTGATTTTAGCACTCTTCAGCATCTTACACAATCGAAAAAGCATCACCAACGATGTGGAAGATTATTCAATTGTATCAATTATATATACACTTCTATATATTTGCAGTTAATTCCACTTTAAACTAAATATTTTCAGTTTTCTTATTGACAAATTGATTTAGAACTGTTATTATACACTCACAAAGAGAAACAAAGATTTCTCTTTTCAGTAATAATTAACTTATTTTAATCAGGAGGGTAGTCCACCAGAAATTTAATTTAATTATTCGAACCGTTCTAACCGGGATAAGTTAGAAACCATGTTTATGTAGAGAACATATACCCCTTCAAGTATGAGCTATTTTAGCTCCTTTAAGACCAAACGAAGGCCGAGAGATATGTTAGAGATGAAGAAAAGAAAAGCATGGTAAGTAAAATGTAACTATTGACCTGTTGTAACACGTAAACCCAGTGATAGGAGGGCAGGACCAATGGGAACTGAAGAACCAATCGGAATGAAATAGGATGGGAACTCGATGTAAAGAAATCAAGTTCCCATCCTTTCTTTGCCTACTATCCTTTATTATAGAGTATGAAGATAACAAAAATAGAATCACCAAAATCAAACTCGTTTGATTTTGAATGATTCTATTTTTGTTTTAAACACGCGACGAAGTCGCGTTATCTTCATACTCTATAGAATAAAGGATTCTCCCATGAGCATTTGTAGCATAAGCGAAGCTTATGCTTAAGAGCTGCGAAGCAGCGAAAATGCGAATTAGTAGCTTATCACTTCCACTCCATCTTCAGTTACAACAACCTGGTACTCCCACTGTGCTGATGGTTTTCCATCTACAGTACTTACTTCCCAGCCATTGTCTTCATCTGTAAAGATGTCTGCTTTTCCCATGTTTACCATAGGTTCAATTGTAAACATAAGACCTGGAACGAGGAGCATATCCTCTCCTCTATTTGTAAGATATGAAACCCATGGATCCTCATGGAATTCGATTCCTACTCCATGTCCACCAATTTCACGTACTACAGTATAGCCATTCTTCTCAGCATGCTCATGAATAACCTGAGCCATATCTCCGAGATAGCCCCAAGGCTTAACCTCTTTAAGACCGAGGTCGCAACATTCCTTTGTAACTTCTACAAGCTTTTTCTTCTCTTCGCTTACTTCTCCGATGCAGAACATTCTAGATGAATCAGAATAGTAACCGTCGAGAATTGTAGAACAATCAATGTTTACGATATCGCCTTCCTTAAGGATGACATCCTTTGAAGGAATTCCGTGACAAACCTGCTCATTTACAGATGTACAAACGCTCTTAGGGAAACCTTCATAGTTAAGAGGAGCAGGAATTCCGCCCATCTCAGTTGTAATCTTATATACGAGATCATCGATATCCTGAGTTGAAACTCCTGGTCCAATCATCTCTGCAACTGCATCGAGGCAAGCAATATTGATTTTCGCACTAGCCTTAATCTTTTCAATCTGCTCAGGTGTTTTAAGCATATCACGTCTAGGAACTGTATGACCTTCGAGTGCAGCTTTATAAATCTTCTGATCAATTGTCATATGACAACTCTTATACTTCTTTCCGCATCCACACCAGCATGGATCGTTTCTACCAATCTTTTTCTCCATCTTCTTCACTTCCTAATCACTGAACAAAGTTTACATTAGTATGTCTGAGAGTGACTTCTCCCATGACAATCTTCTTCACAAGAGATTTATCAATCTTTATCTTGTGTTTCGCTTTGATTTCCTTATATTTATCACCTTCATATGAGAACCTAGCAGAGTTTACTTTTGCTTTCATTGCAAGCATCTGCTGATACTTGGCCGCAATCGCAACCTTACGAAGTTCCGCGTTCACAACAGATTTCTTCACATAAAGATTATCAATCTGCTCATCATAAAGGTCTTCCCAGAAATCAATCTGCTTATTCTTAAGAATTTCTTCCTCTTCTTCGTTTAGGGTTACTTTCTCTTTCTTCGCCATCTTATACAGAATCCTATCATGAATTGCCATATCAATAGCCGTATTTCTCACACGCACAGAAAGAATCTTCGCCTTATCATTTGTATTCCAGTAATCTTTCGGACTATCTGGATTATAGATTCTAGCCTGTTCCTCTGTACGTTTCTCTTCCTCGAGAATTATATACGCGAGATCTGAAAAAGTAATAGGCTCACCATCGACCATTACAACCGGAGTATTCCTCTCCTTTTTATAATCAAGTCGCTGTGAAGACCGCCATCTATAATACCCCGCTCTTAGCAAAAAAGCAAATACCAGAAGGCCTATTACGACCTTCAGGCATTTGCCAATGTTTTTTCTATTTAAAAATCGAACTTTTAAATTATTCAATTTCATCACCTGTGTTTAGGACTAGAATCTTCTAATACCGTTAATCGAGTGACAACGAAGTGGTCTTCCGTATGTAATACCTTTACTCTCTGACTGGGCCTCAACGATAACACCACCACCCGCATAAATAGCAACGTGACCTGGATATACAACAACGTCGCCTGGACGAATGCACTCGATACTAACTGGTTTTCCTTCACCGAGGAACGCCTGTGAATATCTACATGTACTTACACCAAAGTGAGCATAAATAAGCTTTACGAAACCAGAACAGTCACATCCATTCGTAAGACTATTTCCGCCCCATACATAAGGATTTCCAACAAACTGTCTTGCATAACTTACAACAGCATTTCCATCGATATTTGATGATGGGTTAAGTCCCTGTCCAGCAAGCTCACCTCTAGAGCTTCCACTCGAAGAGCCACCTGAACCACCCGAACCACTCGAAGGAACGACCTGTCTCTGAGCTGCTTCTCTAGCTTTACGTTCTTCTTCAGCCTTCTTCGCAGCTTCCTGTCTCAACTTATTAAGTTCTGCGTCGACATTACCAATCTGCTGCTTAAGAACAGCCACTTTAGAGTCGAGCGTCTTCTTAGTAACACTAAGTTCCGTTCTCTGGGCTTCGAGATTTGCTTTTTCTTTACTTGCTACTCGCTTAAGTTCCTCGAACTCCTGCTTCATAGCCTGGAACCTGTCCATCTGTTCCTTGTCTGATTTATAAATCTGATTTACATACTCTACTCGATTCAGGAAATCTCCAATCCCTTTCGACTCAAGAAGAATAGTGAAGATATTTCTATCGCCCTGATTCTCGTATGTATACTTAAGACGAAGCTTAATCTGATTGTACTGCTTATCGAGATCAGCCTGTGCGCCTCTGATATTATATTCCAAATCCTGGATTTCAACCTGTTTCTCGTTAATGCTACGAGAAAGAGAATTAATCTTCGTCATAAGCTGAAGAACTTCATTCTGAGTAACACTCAAATCATTATTCAGCTGCTGTTTCTTCTTCTCTTGTTCCTGAATCTGTTTATTTATCTGACTCTTGCTTCTTGTAGTAGTTCTAGTTGTAGTCCTAGTCGTTCGCTGAGTAGCATATGCAGTCAGCGTATTATTTGCCGCAAAAAAAGCAAGAGAAAGCACAGTTGCCATGAAAAGACTAAGTGCTTTCCTTCTAGTATTTCTCATCAACCTGCTTCCTCCTGTATTATTTCTCATTTTTAACAATTTAAACCTTTATATTCCCCGTTTATTGTTTAAATGATTAACAAAGTCTCATTCTGATATCTTTAGTAATAATATCTGTGTAGCTGAATGAAAGAATCTGTTCTGGCTGCTCATCATCAGTATTCTCAAGCTGAATTGTAAATACTGAAGGATATGCCTCCTTGATAATTCCTTTCTCAATGTCAATTTTGTTTCTACCACGGTCCAACTGGATCTCAACCAGGCTACCGCAATTGTCCTTCACTGATGCCCTGATCTTGTCTACGTCTTTACGTTCCATTTTATCTATCCTCCTGCCGCGATTTGTCATATACCTATGACTTGCATGTGCATTATATCACAAAGTGTACATTTTTTAAAGTAATACTGTACTGTCAGTCAATTTTTGTGGGTTGTCAATAGAACTGCGACATTTATTTTGTATAAATGCAAG
>DAISYI010000006.1:0-3528 GCA_036825385.1 Lachnospiraceae bacterium
GTATACGCTGGTAAGGATGATGTACCTAGAGTTCTCGGTGGACTTGGTATCGCTATCCTTTCAACAAACAAGGGTGTAGTTACTGACAAAGAAGCTCGTAAGCTTGGTGTTGGTGGCGAAGTTCTTGCTTACGTATGGTAAGAGAAAGCGTAGTTTATTAATAACAGATAGAAGTATAAACCGACCATTTAGGTCGGACATACAAATGGAGGTACGGGCATGTCACGTATAGGAAGAATGCCAATCGCAATTCCTGCAGGCGTTACTGTAGAAATTGCAGAAAATAATCATGTGACTGTAAAAGGTCCTAAAGGTACTCTTGAAAGAACTCTCCCAATCGAGATGTCTATCAAGAAAGAAGGCGAAGAAGTAATCGTTGAGAGACCAAATGATTTAAAGAAGAACAAGTCACTTCACGGACTTACTAGATCTCTTATCCAGAATATGGTAACAGGTGTAGCTGACGGTTATACTAAGACTCTTGAAATCAATGGTGTCGGATATCGTGCTGAAAAGTCAGGAAAGAAGCTGACACTTCACCTTGGATACTCACATCCAGTAGAGATGGAAGATCCAGAAGGCATTGAGTCAAAAGTTGAAGGTAATAATATCATTGTTTCCGGAATTGACAAGGAAAAGGTTGGACAGTATGCGGCTAATATCCGCGAGAAGAGAAAGCCTGAACCATACAAGGGTAAGGGTATCAGATATTCTACAGAACATGTTCGCCGTCTTGCAGGCAAGACCGGTAAGAAATAATTGAAGGAGTGAGAAAGATATGATCAATAAAAAATCTAGATCTTTAGTTCGTGCAAAAAAGCATAGAAGATTAAGAAATCATCTCGTAGGCACCCCTGACAGACCGCGTCTCTGCGTATTCAGAAGCAATAAGAATATGTATGTACAGGTTATCGATGATGAAGCTGGTAACACACTTGTTGCTGCTTCAACTCTTGATAAGGATCTGAAGGGTGACCTTGAACACACTAACGACGTAGCTGCAGCAAAGGCTCTTGGTACAGCAATCGCTAAGAAGGCAATTGAAAAGGGTATCAAGGAAGTTGTATTTGACCGTGGTGGATACATCTACAAGGGTAAAGTAGCAGCACTTGCTGATGCAGCTAGAGAAGCTGGTCTTGAATTCTAAGGAGGAAAACGATAAATGAAGCGTACAAATATCGACCTCGGTCAGATGGAATTAGATGACCAGGTAGTTGCAATCAAAAGAGTAACGAAGGTAGTAAAGGGCGGACGTAACATGCGTTTCGCAGCCCTCGTTGTTGTAGGTGACCGTAACGGACACGTAGGTGCAGGTCTTGGTAAGTCAGCTGAGATCCCAGACGCTATCCGTAAGGGTAAAGAAGATGCTATCAAGAACATGGTAGAAGTTAAGATGAACGATGCACACAGCATTACTCATGACATCATTGGTAAGCACACAGGTGCTACAGTTCTTCTTAAGAAAGCTCCAGAAGGTACTGGTGTTATCGCTGGTGGTCCAGCTCGTGCGGTTTGCGACCTTGCTGGTATCCAGAATATCCGTACTAAGTCTCTTGGATCTTCAAACAAGCAGAATGTAGTACTTGCTACAATCAATGCTCTTTCAGAGCTTAAGTCCCCTGAAGAAGTAGCTCGTCTCCGCGGAAAAAGCGTAGAAGAAGTTCTTGGTTAAGGAGGATATCATGGCTAAAAAGTTAAAAATTACATTAGTGAAGTCTAAAATCGGACAGGTTCCAAGAAACCGTAAGACTGTGGAAGCTCTCGGACTTCATAAGATCAATTCAACAGTAGTTCTTCCAGATAATGCTGCTACAAGAGGCATGATCCAGAACGTTCGTCATATGATTACTGTTGAAGAAGTCGATGCTTAATACTGTAATATAGGAGGTATTAAAATGGATTTATCTAATTTATCTCCGGCTAAGGGAAGCGTGCAGAGCGACAACTTCAGAAGAGGCCGCGGTCATGGTTCAGGAAACGGAAAGACAGCCGGTAAAGGACATAAAGGTCAGAAAGCACGTTCAGGTGCTCCTAGACCAGGATTCGAAGGTGGACAGATGCCACTTTTCCGTCGAATCCCTAAGAGAGGTTTTAAGAACCGTAACACTAAGGAAATCATTACAATTAACGTATCTGTTCTTGAGAGATTCGATAACGGTACAGTAATTGATGCTGAGCTTCTTAAGGATACTGGAATCGTTAAGAATTCTAGAGACGGTATCAAAATCCTCGGAAATGGTGAGCTTACAAAGAAGCTTGTTGTTAAGGCAACTTCTTTCAGCGCATCAGCTAAGGAAAAAATTGAAGCGGCAGGTGGAAGCGCTGAGGTGATCTAATATGTTTAAGACCCTTCGCAATGCTTTTAAAATCAAAGATCTGAGAAAAAGAATCTTCTTTACTTTTCTGATGCTTATCGTAATCAGATTAGGTTCTCAGATTCCCGCTCCGGGAGTAAGCGAAGGCGTATTTGACAGCTTATTCGGCGCTGCTGGTGATTCGATGAATTTCTTCGACGCAATCACCGGCGGTTCGCTCGAAAAAATGAGTATTTTTGCGCTGAATATTACGCCATATATTACTTCTTCGATTATTATTCAGCTTCTCACGATAGCTTTTCCTAAGTTGGAAGAGATATCACGAGATGGGGAGCAGGGAAGACGCTTTATGACAAAGATCACACGTTATGTAACGGTTGGTCTTTCAATTATGGAATCAGCTGCCATGGCAATTGGTTTCGGAAGGGGTGGCTACTTAGAGAGCTACACACCACTGAGTGTCATTACCCTGATAGCTGTTCTTACAGCTGGTTCAACAATCCTTATGTGGATTGGTGAGAGAATCACAGAAAACGGTGTTGGAAATGGTATTTCAATCGTACTTATTGTAAATATCGTTTCAAGAGTTCCACAGGACCTTATGACTCTGTTCAATCAGTTCATCAAGGGACAGCGTATTGCAAATGGAATTCTCGCTGGTGTAATTATTGCAGCAGTAATCATTGGCATCGTTCTTATGGTAGTAATACTTCAGGGAGCTGAAAGAAAGATCCCTGTACAGTACTCTAAAATGCTTAGAGGTAGAAGAACTTATGGAGGACAGAGTACTCACATTCCTCTTAAAGTAAATACTGGTGGTGTAATGCCAGTTATCTTCGCTCAGTCTCTTATGCAGACACCAGTAATCATCTGTTCATTCTTCGGAGTTGGACAGGGAACAGGTTTCTGGCCAACAGTACTGAGATGTATGTCTGAATCAAATTGGTTCAACAAGACAGATTGGATTTATACATTAGGCGCAGTACTTTACTTAGTTCTGATTATCGCTTTTGCATATTTCTACACATCAATCACATTCAATCCGCTCGAGATTGCTGATAATATGAAGAAATCTGGTGGATTTATTTCAGGTATCAGACCTGGAAAGCCAACGAGTGATTATCTTACATCGATTTTGAATTATGTAATTCTTATCGGTGCTTTGGGACTTTCAATTGTTTCAATGTTGCCAATAGTTCTCAACGGACTCTTC
>DAISYI010000006.1:3538-10111 GCA_036825385.1 Lachnospiraceae bacterium
CATTCGGTGGTACATCAATCATCATCATTGTTGGTGTTGTTATTGAAACACTTCAGCAGATTGAATCACAGATGTTAGTTAGAAATTACAAGGGATTCCTAAGCGAATAGAAAAGGAGAACCCATGAAGATTGTTATGTTAGGTGCCCCAGGTGCCGGAAAAGGTACAGTGGCCTCTAGACTTTCTGAAGATTTAAATATTCCTCATATCTCTACTGGAGATATCTTTAGAGAGAATATCAAGAATCAGACAGAGTTGGGAAAAAAGGCAAAGGCTTACATGGATGAAGGACAGCTTGTTCCTGATGAACTTACATGTAACCTCGTTGTTGATAGAATCCATAAGGATGACTGCTCAAACGGTTTCATTCTCGATGGTTTCCCAAGAACAATCCCACAGGCAGAAGCTCTTACAAAAGAACTTTCTAAGACTGATGAGGTTATTGACTATGTAGTCAATCTCGAAATAAGTGACGAAGACATCGTTTCTCGTATGTCAGGACGTAGATCATGTCCTAAGTGTGGAAGAGTATATCACATGATTACTCCAGCACTTAAGCCAAAGAATGGTGAGACTTGCGATGATGATGGCGAGACACTTACAATGAGAGAAGATGATAAGCCAGAAACAGTTCTTAAGAGACTTAAGGTTTATCATGACCAGACTGAACCGCTCGTTGAGTACTACAAAGGACTTGGCGCTTTGGTTTCAATCAATGGTAAAAATGCAATCGATGAAGTAGATGGTCTTGTAAAAAAGATGACATCTAAATAAATTTACAGGAGGAACAGTTTTGTCAAAAGCAGATACAATAGAAGTTGAAGGAACAGTCCTTGAGAAACTTCCAAATGCAATGTTTCAGGTAAGACTTGAGAATGGACTTGAGATTTTAGCTCATATCAGCGGTAAGCTTAGAATGAACTATATCAGAATTCTTCCAGGTGACAAGGTTACTATTGAAATGTCTCCATACGATCTGACAAAAGGTCGAATTGTATGGCGTGATAAATAAATATTGACAATTCATCTTACTGTAGATATAATTTGTAACGGACGTTTTTTTGAAAGGCGTAAGTGCGCCTTTCTTTAAAAACGTTTTTAGAATATGCTTGAAAAGTGAGATCAGGAGAGGAGGTACATCCCGTGAAAGTAAGATCTTCCGTAAAGCCTATGTGCGAAAAGTGCAAGGTTATCAAAAGAAAAGGGAAAGTCAGAATCATCTGTGAAAATCCCAAGCATAAGCAGAGACAGGGTTAATTGTCTCTAAAATACTAAAAAATAGCGGCTGCAGAAGGACATATTATGTCTTTCTGAATTAATAGACGAAGTCTGTCATTTCACATACCATTTGACAGGCGAAAGTTGTAATTGTTTAAAATTGGAGGAAAAGATACACATGGCTCGAATTGCAGGTGTGGATTTGCCGAGAGAAAAACGAATCGAGATCGGATTGACTTATATCTACGGCATTGGAAAAACTAGTGCTGTAAAGATTCTTGAAAGTGCAGGAGTAAACCCTGACACAAGAGTAAAGGATCTTACTGATGAAGAAGTTAAGAAGATCGGTAACGCTCTTGATGAGAGCGGCATCCTTGTAGAAGGTGATCTTAGAAGAGAAGTTTCTCTTAATATTAAGCGCCTTACAGAAATCGGATGCTACCGCGGTATTCGTCACAGAAAGGGACTTCCAGTACGTGGTCAGAAGACAAAGACTAATGCTCGTACTAGAAAAGGTCCTCGTAAGACAATCGCAAACAAGAAGAAATAATTAATTCGTTTCGGTAAAATTCAAGAAAGTAGGTTAGTTTTTTATTATGGCTAAAACAAATAAGGTCACGAAAAAGCGTGTCAAGAAAAACGTTGAACATGGCCAGGCACATATCCAGGCATCTTTTAACAATACTATTGTTACACTTACAGATGCTAACGGAAATGCTCTTTCATGGGCATCAGCTGGTGGACTTGGCTTTAAGGGTTCAAGGAAATCTACTCCGTACGCCGCTCAGATGGCGGCTGAGACAGCGGCAAAGGCTGCAGCTCCTACAGGGCTGAAGTCTGTAGATGTTATGGTAAAGGGACCTGGTTCAGGAAGAGAAGCAGCTATCAGAGCGCTTGCAGCAAATGGTATTCAGGTAACAAGTATTCAGGACGTTACACCAGTTCCACATAACGGATGCCGTCCGCCAAAGCGTAGAAGAGTCTGATCAGGAGGGAAATAAATTATGGCAGTAAACAGAACACCTGTCCTTAAGAGATGCAGATCCCTCGGCCTTGATCCTGTATATCTTGGAGTAGATAAAAAGTCTAAAAGACAGCCGAGGAACTCTCGTCGTAAAATTTCAGAATATGGTCTTCAGTTAAGAGAAAAGCAGAAGGCTAAATTCATCTACGGAATGCTCGAGAAGCCTTTCCGTAACTATTACAAAAAAGCAGCAAGAATGAAGGGAATGACTGGTGAAAACCTTATGACAATGCTCGAGTCACGTCTCGACAATGTCGTATTCCGTCTTGGATTTGCTCGTACTAGAAGAGAAGCACGTCAGGTCGTTGACCACAAGATGTTCCTCGTAAATGGTAAGAGAGTAAACATCCCATCATACCAGGTTAAAGCTGGCGATGTAATCGAAGTTGCTGAGAAGAAAAAGGATCTTCAGAGATTCAAAGATATCCTTGAAGTTACAAACGGTAGACTTGTACCAGAATGGCTTGAGTGTGATAGCGAGAATCTTAAGGGAACAGTTAAGGCTCTTCCATCAAGAGACCAGATTGATGTTCCAGTTAATGAGATGCTTATCGTCGAGCTGTATTCAAAGTAATAAATTAAGTTGCTAAGAATTCAGTAAAAGGATGGAGGTAAAGTGGTGTTTGATTTTAAAAAACCCAACATTGAAATCGCCGAGATATCCGAAGACAAGAAGTATGGTCGTTTCGTAGTAGAACCACTCGAAAGAGGTTATGGTACTACTCTCGGAAATTCTCTTCGCAGAATCATGCTTTCTTCTCTGCCAGGAGCTGCAGTAAGCCAGATCAAGATTGATGGCATACTTCATGAGTTCAGCTCAATTCCTGGTGTTAAGGAAGACGTAACAGAAATCGTTCTTAATATCAAGGAACTCGCTATCCGTGATAACAGCGGAAACAGCGAGCCAAAGAAGGCATATATCGACTTCGAAGGTGAAGGCGTTGTAACAGCAGCTGACATTCAGGTTACAGACGATATCGAGATCATCAACAAGGATCTTGTAATCGCTCACCTCAATGGCGGTAAGGATAGCAAGCTTTTCATCGATATGACTATCACAGATGGTCGTGGATATATTCCAGCAGATAAGAATAAGTCTGATGATACTCCAATCGGAGTTATCGCTATTGATTCTATCTATACTCCTATCGATCGTGTTAACCTTAAGGTTGAAAACACTCGTGTAGGACAGCAGACAGATTTCGATAAGCTTACTCTTGACGTATTTACAAATGGAGCAATCGCTCCAGATGAAGCAGTAAGTCTTGCTGCAAAGGTTATGTCAGAGCACCTTGGTCTCTTTATAAATCTTACAGAGGCTGCAAGGGAAGCATCTGTTATCGCTCCACAGGAGACAGATAACACATTTGCTACAATGTCAATGACTATTGATGAACTTGAACTCTCAGTTCGTTCATTCAACTGCTTGAAGAGAGCAGGAATCAATACAGTTGAAGAGCTCTGCAATAAGACACCTGACGAGATGATGAAGGTTCGTAACCTTGGTAAAAAGTCACTCGACGAAGTTCTTAACAAGCTCGAGGAGCTTAACCTTAAGCTTCGTACAGCTGAAGAATAAGATTATGTAATAGATAGAAGTTGTGATAAGACCTGATAGGCACATAACTTTGATCTCACGATGGAATAATATGCCGGTTGAATAAGTCCTAAAGGCTTCAATCGGTATACCATTAGATAAGGAGTAAAAAATGGCAAAGTATAGAAAACTTGGAAGAACATCTTCACAGAGAAAAGCTCTTCTTAGAAACCAGGTAACAAACCTTCTCGTTAACGGAAAGATCGTTACAACTGAAGCTAAGGCTAAGGAAGTAAGAAAGATCGCTGAAGGCATCATCGCTTCAGCTGTTAAAGAGATGAACAACTTTGACGAAGTTACTGTTCAGGCAAAAGTTGCTCGTAAAGACAAGGACGGTAAGAGAGTTAAAGAAGTTAAAGACGGTAAGAAGGTAACTGTATACGATACAGTTGAGAAGACTATCAAGAAGGATCAGCCTTCAAGACTTCATGCACGTCGTCAGATGCTTAAGGTTCTTTACCCAGTATCTGAAGTTGTTTCTCAGAAGAAGAGAAAGTCACTTAACGTACCTAACTACATCTTCGAAGAAGTAGCACCTAAGTACGCTAACCGTAACGGTGGTTACACAAGAATCGTTAAGATTGGTCAGAGAAAAGGTGACGGAGCACTCGAAGTACTTCTTGAGCTCATCTAATTTTACTTTTTAAGCATAATGAAAGCACTTTACGGAAGTAAGGTGCTTTTTTTATTGTGAAAAAAAGGGGGAGGGACGAGAAAGCGATTGATTATGAAGGCTTCGGCCGTTGATCTTCTAATTTGCTTTCTTTTGATTTTTTAACGCGAAAACGTAAACTCGCTTCGCTCAAACACATACGTTTTCGCTAAAATCAAAATCAACCAAATAAGAATATCATACGACCTGCAGAAATAATCAATCGCTTTCTCGCTCCCTCTCCCTTCCATCTCACTCTAAAAAAGCACCTTACCAAAGTAAGGTGCTCATAATTAAAACAACTTCGCCACAGTTACTCCATCATCACCTTCACCATATGCCGCCTTGTCATATGACTTTACGTAAGCATTTGTAGCCAGATACTCCTGTACGGCGTTTCTGAGGGCTCCTGTGCCCTTTCCGTGTACGATGCGTACAGATTTAAGGTGTGAGACGTAAGCGTCGTCTATGTACTTGTCAAGCTTCGAGATGGCCTCATCTACTGTTAGTCCGAGAAGTTTAATCTCAGGTGAGATACTCATTGCACTTCCACCAGTGAAAGAATGAGTCGCCTGCTTACGCTTAGCGTTTCTAAACTTAGCGGCTGCATCTTCTTCTTTCATAAGCTCGATATCGTTTAGTTTAACCTTTGTACGCATGATTCCCATTGAAACCATGAGTTCGTTCTTTTTGTCTGGAAGAGAATGAACAGTTCCAGTTAGGTTCATTGAAAGAACCTTTACCATATCACCGATGTGGAGATCGCTGGCCTTTATATTATTATTTGTTCGAGTCTGAGGTTTAACCTTCGAAGTAGATGACTGAGCTTTGTTAAGTTTCTTTGAAAGTCCAGTTCGGAGGGCTTCCATCTCAGAAAGATCTGGATTAGAAGCTTTAAGCTTTCTAAAAGTCTTAATAGTACTGTCTGCTTCATCTTTTGCTTCTTTAAGAATACGAGCTGCATCTTTATGAGCTTCTTCTAAGAGGCTTGCTTTCTTATCTGCAAGTTTACGTTTTTCTGTTTCAAGCTCAGCACGTAGCTTAGCAATCTCTTCGTTATCACGTTTAATTCTTGTTTCAGTCTCTTCGATTGAGATTCTCTTTGACTCGAGGTCTGAAATCATATCTTCAAATGACTGATCTTCTTTTGAAATTAACTCTTTAGCGTCTTCGATAATACTCTCGGAAAGGCCAAGCTTTCTAGAAATTGCGAAAGCATTGCTTTTTCCAGGAATACCGATGAGAAGACGGTAGGTTGGGCTCAGAGTCTCAACGGAGAACTCACATGAAGCATTCTCGACGCCTTCTGTTGAAAGTGCGAAAATCTTCAACTCGCTGTAGTGAGTAGTCGCGAGGACGCGAATCTGCTCACGATGTAATTCGTCGAGAATCGCAGTCGCGAGGGCAGAACCTTCTGTTGGATCGGTTCCGGCACAAAGTTCGTCGAAGAGGACGAGGCTGTCCTTGCCGCTTTGTTCAACTGAACGAAGGATGTTTACAACGTTCGTCATATGACCAGAGAATGTGGAAAGCGACTGTTCGATGCTTTGCTCATCGCCAATGTCTGCATAAACGTTGTGGAAGACTGCCATTTCGCTGCGGTCGCCTGCAGGAATATGAAGTCCGGCCTGAGCCATCAGAGTGAGCAGGCCGACAGTCTTAAGAGTGACTGTTTTACCACCTGTGTTTGGACCAGTGATAATGAGCTGGTTGAAGTTCTTGCCGAGGTTTACGTCGATTGGAACGACTTTCTCCTGGTTGAGAAGCGGATGACGTGCTTTCTTCAAATCGATGCGGCCGTCGTCATTTAGAACAGGTTTAACGGCGTTCATTTTTTCTGCGAGGTAAGCCTTTGCGAAGATGAAGTCGAGCTCGGCGAGAACCTTGTAGTCAGTTTCAATCTGTGAAAGGTAATCAGCCGCTTCGGTTGTGAGCTCAGCGAGAAAACGGTTGATTTCCTTACGTTCTTCGGCGAGGAGTTCCTTCAGTTCGTTGTCCATCTTTACGACGGAGATTGGTTCGATGAAGAGCGTCTGACCGCTTGAACTCTGGTCGTGAACGATGCCCGGAACCTGTGACTTG
>DAISYI010000006.1:10121-15386 GCA_036825385.1 Lachnospiraceae bacterium
TTTACAGGGAGACAGTAGCGACCGTCTCTTTCAGTGATTACAGAATCCTGAAGGAAGTCGCGGGCCTTGCCTGCGAGGAGGCGAGACATCTCGGAACGTATCTTCTCGGAAAAACCTCCAATTTTGCGTCTGATATTTCTAAGCTCAGGTGTAGCATCATCGGCAATTTCATCTTCAGAAAGGATAGTGCGCTGAATCTTTAGGCGCAAGTCTTTACAGTCTGAAAGTGCATTGAAATAATCAGTCAAAGTGTCGACTCTGTCCGCTTCTTTACTTGATGAATTGTAGTTCATTGCAGTATGAGCGCAGGAAAGAATCGAGCCGATTGTAAGAAATTCACTTTCGTTTAAGACGCCGCCGATTTCAAGACGTTTCTTAAAGTGTGCGATTTCTTTTGCACCAGAGAATGAGATGTTTCCATCGCGTAGGATACGCTGAAGAGCATCCTCGGTTTCCTGCTGGCGTGATTCGATTTTCTCTAAATCAGTTATGGGTGTGAGAGCCTGGCAGTAAGAGCGCCCCTTGTCGGAAGACGCGAGGTCAGTGAGTCCCTCAACAATTTTGTCAAATTCGAGTGTGTGAAATACTTTCTTGTTCATAGCTTTTTCCTATATTGATGCGATTAATCGGTGTGTGCCAGTGTTTGGCTGGCTGTTTTTTCCGAAAAAGCGCGTGAATTTACTCTGTCAGCTATCCATTATAGCAAAAAGATGTCTTGCCTGAAACTGTGTTTGATTTTATAATGTGAAGACAGTAACTTTTTGGTTCCCGGCGCGCCGGGTTAGAACGGAGATTTATGTTCATTAATGAAATGAAGGACGGAGATAGACTTACAGACCAGGTTTTTCTCTGTAAGAGAGTTGTAAGCCAGACTACAAAGGCAGGAAAGGATTTCTTGAGTCTGGAGCTTTGCGACAAGACTGGTAAGCTCGACGGAAAGGTTTGGTCACCAGCTGATCCAGCAATTTTTGAGGTAAATGATTTAGATTTTGTGGTTTGCTCGGGCGATGTGACGCTTTATAACGGGGCATTCCAGTTGAAGATATATAAGCTTAAGACAGCAGAAGAAGGTACTTACAATGCGGGCGATTATATCCCTGTATCACGTTTCTCGATTGATAAGATGTACGATTCGCTTCTGAAACTCATCGAGTCGATTGAGAAGCCGTATATGAAAAAGCTTCTCGAGTCATTCTTTGTCGAGGACGAGGAGTTTGTAAAGACATTTAAGAGTCATTCGGCCGCGAAGTCAGTTCACCATGGATTCAAGGGAGGCCTCCTCGAGCATACAGTTTCAGTGGCTTCACTTTGTAATCATTTTTCAAAGCATTATGCAGGTCTTGTGGACAGAGATTTGCTTCTCACAGCAGCTATCTGCCATGACATCGGCAAGGTTGACGAGCTTTCAGAGTTCCCTGAGAATATCTACACTGATGAGGGACAGCTTGTCGGACATATCGTAATCGGAGCGAGCATGATTCGCGACAAGATTAAGGAAATTCCTGATTTCCCAGAGAAGAAGAAAAACGAGCTTATCCACTGTATTCTTGCACATCACGGTCAGCTCGAGTTTGGCTCACCAAAGGTTCCAGCGCTTATCGAAGCTGTGATTCTTTCACATGCTGACAATATGGACGCGAAGGTAGAGACTTTCCGCGAGGCACTTCTCGACGGAACACCTGATTCAAAGGGCTGGATGGGCTTCAATAGATTTCTTGCAACAAACTACAGAGAAACAAGCAAGGAAGAGTTTTAATGAAGAAGAACGATATTATCAAATTACATATCGATGACATCGGAGTGAACGGTGAAGGAATAGGCCATTATGAAGGAATGGCCTTTTTCGTGCCTGGCGCGATTGTTGGAGATACAATTACAGCCGGTATTACTAAGCTGAAAAAGCATATCGGTTTCGCCCGGGTTATTTCTGTAGATGAGCCTTCGCCTGACAGGGTGACACCTCAGTGCCCGATTGCGAAGCAGTGCGGTGGTTGTCAGATTCAGGAGCTTTCTTATGAGAAGCAGCTTGAGTGGAAGGCTGAGAAGGTTCGTTCGGATTTGATTCGTCTCGGACATTTTGAGGAAGAGTTTGTTGACTCGATTATGAAGCCTATCCTCGGAATGGAGAAGCCGGTACGTTATAGAAATAAGGCACAGTATCCTGTCGGACGTGGTCGCGATGGTCATGTTGTTACTGGATTCTATGCAAATCATAGTCATAGAATCGTTCCGATAGATGATTGTATTCTTGGAAATCCAGACAATGAGAAGGTAACTAGAATTGTTAGCGATTTCATGGAAGAGTATGAAATAGAGCCTTATGATGAAGAAACAGGAAGCGGCCTTATTCGTCATATTTTGATTCGTTATGGATATAAGAGTGGCGAGATTATGGTTTGCTTGATTGTGAATGGTGAGGAGATTCCAGAGGAGAAGGAACTCGCTAATCGTCTGCTGGCTGAACTTCCTACGATTGCGTCGGTTTGCGTGAATACAAATACTCGCCGTGATAATGTTATTCTCGGGAATGGGACGCGAGTGATTTATGGAAAGAAGACTATTGAGGATCAGATTGGAGATGTTAAGTTTTCGATTTCTGCGGAGTCGTTCTTCCAGGTGAATCCTTACCAGACGGAGGTTCTCTACGGTAAGGCGCTTGAATATGCTGCGCTCACTGGTGAGGAGACGGTTTGGGATCTCTATTGTGGAATTGGCTCGATTTCGCTCTTCTTGGCTCGAAATGCGAAGAAGGTTTATGGAATCGAGATTGTCGAGCGTGCGGTAGATGATGCGAAGGCAAATGCGGTTTTGAATGGAATCGACAATGCTGAGTTTTTCGCCGGTAAGGCGGAGGAGGTACTGCCTGAGTTCTATCGTAAGGCGGTTTTGGCGGATGAAAATGATGAGAGTATTCATCCGGAGGTTATCTGTGTTGATCCTCCACGTAAGGGGCTTGATTCGAAGTGTATTGAGACTATGCTTCAGATGAAGCCGGATAGGATTGTTTATGTAAGTTGTAATCCGTCGACTTTGGCGCGAGATTTGGAGCTTATCTGCCAGGGCGGATATGAGCTTCGCGAGGTTACGCCTGTCGATCAGTTCCCGAACACGGTGCATGTGGAAAATGTGGCGTGGCTTAAGAGGATTTAGTTAGTATAGCGAGCCGCCGGCCGTAAGGCTGGTGGTTTTTATTTTGGGAATCGCAAAATTATCCCTAGAATAGTAAAATACGAGTTATAGGAATAACTGGGAGGAATCGTGTGGAATCAATCATCAAACTATTAAAAGAAAAACAAGATACAAAGTATGCTGATTTCCAAAGCAAACTCATTCCAAATATCGAGAAGGAGCGTGTGATTGGTGTGAGAACGCCTGCGCTCCGAGAGATTGCAAAGAAACTGTATGGTACTGAGGATGCCGAGGTGTTTATGCGCGAGCTTCCTCACTATTATTTCGAAGAAAATCAGCTTCATGCTTTTCTGATTTCGCTTGAGAAGGATTATGAAGTTTGCTTGAATCAAATCGATGAATTCCTTCCATACGTGAATAACTGGGCGACGTGCGACCAGATGAATCCGAAGATATTTAAGAAAAATCACGATAGGTTAATCAGCGACGCGAAGCGTTGGATTGCTTCAGACGAAGACTACACAATCCGCTTTGGCATAAAGGTTCTTATGGACCATTTCCTGGATGAAGACTTCTCGGAGGAATTTCCGCGAATAGTCGTAAGCGTTGAAAGTAGCGAGTACTACGTGAATATGATGCGCGCGTGGTATTTCGCGACTGCGCTAGCGAAGCAACCGGATGGAGTGATAGCGTATTTTGAGCAAACATCTCTCGATGACTGGACCAGACGAAAGGCAATCCAGAAAGCTATAGAGAGTTTTCGGGTGCCGGACGAAATGAAGGAGTATTTGAGAAAAATAAGATAAAGGAAATTAATAAATTGAAGAATATACTTAAAACATTAGACCCAGTTCTTGCAGTGGCGTGGGTCTTGGCGATAGTGTCAGCTTTTTTCATACCCCCAGATGCAAAATATATTTCGTACATCGATCTAAGGACGCTCGGAATACTTTGGGCGCTTATGGTGGTAGTAAAAGGACTTGAAAAGAATCAGGTTTTTGAAATTTTAGCGAAGAAGCTAATTCATAAGGTTCACAGTGCTTATCAGCTTGCATTAGTGTTGATAGGATTATGTTTCTTCTCGTCAATGTTTATAACTAATGATGTTTCGCTGATAACTTTCGTTCCGTTCGCGATTTTAATTCTCGGTGAGTGTGAACTTAAGGAAATGATTCTTCCGGTTGTTGTACTTCAGACAGTTGCTGCAAACCTAGGAAGCATGCTTACTCCAATTGGAAATCCGCAGAATCTTTACCTGTATGGGTTGATGAAAATCAGCGTTCTCGATTTCGTAAAGATTTTGTTTCCATACACACTTGCTTCACTTGTGATTATAGTTGTGTTCTCACTGTTTCTTCCGAAGAAGAAAGAAAAACTTGTTTTACATAGAAGAGCAAATCATGACGTGCGCGAGGCTGAAATACCAGTACAGAGCGACATAAACCTACTTCATATCGGAATCTATTCAGCACTCTTTACTATATCCCTCCTCGCGGTCGGACGAATTATTCCATATTATGTGGCTGCGGCAGCAGTACTTGCAGTATTGCTTGTGCTAGACCGAGAGGTTATCTCGAGAGCAGATTACATTCTACTTCTCACATTCATAGGATTCTTTATTTTCACAGGAAACATGGCCAGAATCGAAAGCGTACACAGTTTCCTCAGTGAGATAATCGAAGGTCGTGTGCTTCTCGTCTCAGTGATATCTAGTCAGTTTATCAGCAACGTTCCATCAGCGCTTTTGCTTTCTGACTTTACAAATAACTACAAGGAATTGCTTCTTGGTGTAAACTTCGGTGGACTTGGAACTCTTATTGCTTCCATGGCTAGCTTGATTTCGTATAAAGAATTTGGAAATGAATTCCCACAGGAAAAAGCAAAATATCTACTTTACTTCACATTCGTGAATGTGGTGTTTCTGTTTGCTCTTATGATTGTAAAGATGACTAGTTGGTTTTAAATAATAGTAATCTGGATTAGATATTGTTCTGAAGTAAACAGTAATCTGGATTAGATATTGTTCTGAAGTAAATAGTAATCTGAAATTAGTTGCAACTTGAAGTTCTTTTGAACAATAACCCTCCCTAACAGCTGAGGAAAGGTTACCGGGGTGGGTAAAGCAGCGTGATTTGA
>DAISYI010000006.1:15486-21304 GCA_036825385.1 Lachnospiraceae bacterium
CCCTAACAGCTGAGGAAAGGTTACCGGGGTGGGTAAAGCAGCGTGATTTGAAGGACTATCAAACAAGATTTTCCCTCCCTAACAGCTGAGGAAAGGTTACCGGGGTGGGTAAAGCAGCGTGATTTGAAGGATTATCTAACAAGATTTTCCCTCCCTAACAGCTGAGGAAAGGTTTCCAGGGTGGGTTATAGTAACGATATTAATTAATAATATCAATAAATATACATGAAAAAGCCCTCCCTAATGGCAGTGAATGAGCCTTAGGGAGGGTTTTGGTTAATTCATGAGCATTATAGTGTATTCTGCTAGCGCCGCGCGACAAAAACATAGAGAAATGTCTGCTAGCGCCGCGCGACAAAAATAAATCTATTTATTTTCCAGCGGTTTCACTTCTTCTCTATAAATCTTCTTGAAGAAAATCACAGAAAGAATCAGTGACATGATCTCAGCGACGCAGAAGCTCCACCAGACATTGTTTACATTGCCAGTGAGTGAAAGCAAGTAAGCAGCTGGGATGAGAACTACGAGCTGACGACCAAGGGATACTATCAGAGAATAGAAACTCTTTCCGAAAGCCTGGAAGATAGAACCACACACGATACCGATTGCTGCGAGAGGGAAATGGATTGCTATGATTCTAAGCGCTCTTACACCGAGTGAAAGGAAGTGTGATGAAGGCTTAAACATTGAAAGTAAAAGCTCTGGTGCAACCTCGAAAGTGAGTGTTCCTACGAGCATGATACATACAGCAAGCTTAAGTGCAAAGGAAAGCGCCTCGTCGATACGCTTTTTGTTTCTCGCACCATAATTGTAAGCAAGAATAGGAATCATACCATTGTTCATACCGAAGACTGGCATGAAGAAGAAACTCTGAAGCTTGAAGTACGCACCGAATACAGTTGCTGCCGTCTTTGAGAAAGTAAGCAGAATCATATTCATAAGGAAGCACATTACTGAACCGATAGACATCATTAGAATAGATGGGATACCGATGAGGTAAATGTGCCCGATAATCTCGAAATTCGGATGAGTCATATCCTTCACGCTAAATGAAATCTCGTGATTGTTTCTAATATTCATAACGAGACCCATAACAGCTGCTACACACTGACCGATTACAGTGGCGAGCGCAGCTCCGGCGATTCCGAGCTTAGGAAGTCCGCATAAACCGAAGATGAGAATCGGATCCAGAATCAAGTTGATAACAGCACCTGTAAGCTGAGTAATCATTGAGAACACAGTACGTCCAGTTGACTGAAGCAATCTCTCGAAAGTAATCTGGAAGAATACTCCGATAGAAGCGGCCATAACAATAGAAAGATAAGTGATCGCCTGTGAACTTACCTCAGCATCTCTAGTCATAGAATAGATGAAAGGCTTCGTGCCGAAGATAGCCACGAGCAAGAATACAAGATAACTAAAGAAAGCAAGTACCAGCGCAGTGCTTGCGGTTTTATTTGCACGCTTGAAATTCTTCTCACCGAGTGAGCGCGAAAGAATAGCGTTTATACCGACACCGGTTCCTGAACCTACAGCAATCATCAGATTCTGCAGAGGGAAAGCCAGCGAAACGGCAGTGAGCGCTGATTCAGAAAGCTGTGCAACGAAAATCGAGTCAACTACATTGTAGAGAGCCTGTACCAACATAGAAATCATCATAGGAAGAGACATGTTGATAATCAGTTCCTTTACAGGCATAACACCCATTTTGTTTTCTTTTACATTTGTCATTTATTATTTCTCCTAACCGTAAACTATTCTATAGTGTTAAAATGGTATTTACAAGTATGAAAGTCGGGGGAAATATATGACGTTTTGGAAAAAGCATAATCGAAACACTGAATCAGATGCTTACAAAAAATCATTTAATCTAAAAGAGGAGAGAGAAAGAGATTTTTCTCTCTATAACTATAGAAGAGATATTCCGGTAGTTCTTCTCTACCAGTTCATCACTAAAGCAATTCTTCTTCTGTCACTCAGATTCTTCCAGGAATTAAACGGAATAATTCTCTGGAACAATGACAGACCTGCGTTTGCGACAGGTACATATAACTACCTTATGAAGACATGGCAGGGGTGGGTAGTGACTGCGCTTGGCCTAGTCTCTCTGGCTGTTTACACAGTGTTTGACGTAAATACAACTATAATCATGAGTGACAAGCTTCTTCATGGTAAAGAGATAAAAGTAAGAACGCTACTTCGAGAAACAGTAAAATCAATAAAGTGGTTTCTTAGCCCTCTCGGAATCTTGGTTGTTCTATATGTAACCCTGGCAGGCCCATTCTTCGGTGCACCATTTGGAATCTCCCTTACGACGAACTTTACTGTACCAGAGAAAATTATGTCGATAACTTCATATACAAGGTTCTCTACTATATAGGAATGGTTCTCGCCTTTGGAATCGGATTCTTTTACATATTTACGTTTCAATACGCCATCCTCGGACGAATGAAATTAAGAAAGGCACTAGAAGAATCTCGAAAGGCAGTAACGGCAAATTGGAAAAACTACGTTTATCGAATGGGAACATTTATCATTAGAAGTGCACTTCTCTTCGCAGTAATTGCACTTTCTACCTATATCATCCCGATTTCGATAATTCATCGAATTATACATAAAGGTTACTGGTACCACGTAGGAATCGTCTTCTTCACAAGCCTTGCAGTACTGTCGGTAATCATCTACCTTCTCGTACTATTCTATTTCGCTGCAATGAAGCTAACGATGATTTATGAAAGCTACACTGAAGAAGACGAGGGAGCATATCTATTCCCGGAAAAAAGAAAGTCCAACCTTTCTATTGCGCTCGTTTCGATAGCACTCTTTGTGATTATAGTTTTTTCCGTGACATCGTCATTCGATTTCGACAGGTCATTCCCCGCAGTGTATTCGACGAATATCATTGCACACAGAGCTGGCGGTTACATGGCGAATGAGAACAGCCTTCTAGGCCTTGAGAAGTCGGCAGAGAAGGGGATTAGATTTGCGGAAATTGACGTACAGCGTACGAATGACGGCTGGTATGTGGTGAACCACGACGCTACGTTTGAGAGAAATTGCGGCGTGAACAAGACAGCAGATGAGATGTCACTCGATGAAGTTCTTGATCTCAATGTGAAAAACCAGTTCAACCCAACGAAGCCAGATACTAAAGTGGCGACCCTCGATGAGATGCTTAATTTGGCGAAAAAGAAGAACATCCACCTTTACATCGAACTCAAGGGTAAGACTGCTGATAAACAGATGGCAGAGGAAGTGTACGATATTGTGGATAGCTTCGATATGGTAAAGGATGTCACGTTTATAAGTATGAAGTTTAAGACTATCTACTATCTCGAAATGCAGCATCCTGAGGCTGAGACGGGTTATCTCTGTTTCTATTCATATGGAGCGGTTCGAAGAATGAGATGTGATGCGCTACTTCTCGAATCGAGTGCTGCTATTCAGACAAACATTAAGGTGGCTCATGCAAATGGCAAGAAAGTTTATGTTTGGACAGTTAACTCTGTAAATGGTATGACAAACTTCCTTACGAGCAATGTAGATGGAATCATAACTGATGAAGTAGATGGCGCAGAGTACTATGAAGCTTCTCGATGAAAGAAATGATGAAGCGAGAGTCCTGCAGAGATTCCTCACGGAATGGAAGATGTCAAACAGCGAGAGATAATAGTATCTCGGCTTTTTATGTATTATAATAAAAGCTCAGGGAGGACAAATTCATGGGCAGCAAAGAAAGAAGACAGAAGGAAATAGTAGATCTAGTCAATAAAAATGGGAAGACTACAATACAGGAACTGAAGGAGCTTTTTCCTGACGTATCTGAAATGACGATTAGAACAGATTTGAAATCACTAGATGAACATAGGCAGCTTGTTCGTGTTCATGGTGGCGCCAGATCAATCGACAGAGTTATGGGAACAGAGGGCATTATGACCTGGCGAAGTGTTTCGAATGTCGAGAAGAAGATGGCGATTGCTAGAAAGGCGCGTGAACTAGTCACTCCTAGCTCGACTATATATATTGATTCGGGAAGCACGACAACTATGCTTGCGAGACTTTTTCCAGATTTAAATACGCTCATTTACACAGAGAGTATTAGTTGTGCGATTGAACTTCAGAAGTTGAAGCGCCCGAAGGTATTTCTTCCAGGCGGAGAGATGGAAAGAAGTTCACTTTCGCTATTTGGTACGAAGGCACTTGAAGAGCTTAGTATGATGAATTTCGATATTGTATTCTTGAGTGCGCTTAGTTTTAAAGAAGGTATCGGATTCACTTGCGCGAGAGAATATCAGGCTCTACTTAAGAGCACACTTATTAAGCGAAGTGAGAAAGTAGTTCTTCTTATGGATTCATCAAAAGTCGGACAGAAGAGTGTATATACATTTTGCAATCCAGAAGATATCGATGTACTTGTAAGTGACGGTGGTCTTACACCTGATTTTGTCGGTCTAATGAGAAAGCATGGTGTAAAAGTAATTCAGTAGTTTAAAGCTCTTTACGGTCTAAGTGTATCGTAAAGAGCTTTTTTACGTAAAAGGTAACCTTAAGGAAATCTTAATCTCTTACATCTCTATTTCTTAATGAAGCAAGGGTAGTATCTAGAGTGTAAAGAATAGAAATCACAGGAGACATTATGGCGAACATACTTATTTGCGATGACGAAAAAGATATCGTTTCTGCCCTGCAGATTTATCTCGAGACAGAGGGGTATCAAACATTTACAGCATACAATGGACAGGAAGCACTTGACGTGATGGCTAAAGAGGAAGTTCATCTCGTTCTTTTGGACGTGATGATGCCGGTTTTGGATGGTATACACACCCTCATGAAATTACGCGAAAAATCAAATGTGCCGGTCATCTTTCTGACGGCGAAGTCAGAGGATGCGGATATGATTCTCGGACTGAATGTAGGAGCGGATGATTATATCACGAAGCCTTTTAATCCATTGGAAGTTCAGGCGAGAGTGAAGTCACATCTTAGGCGATATATGATGCTTGGCAGCAGCGAGATAAAGAAGGATGTGTTCACTATAGGTGGAATAGAGTTGAACAAATCTACTAGAGCAGTTACTCTCGATGGAAATGCTCTTTCATTTACACCCACTGAATATAAGATTCTAGAACTCTTTATGGAAAATCCGGGAGTAGTTTTCTCACCAAATGCAATCTATGAAAGAGTTTGGAAAGACGATGCATATGGAACAGAGAATGTCGTTGCAGTTCATGTTCGCCACATCCGTGAGAAGATTGAATACGATCCTGCAAACCCAAGACATTTGAAAGTTCTTTGGGGACAGGGGTATAAGATGGAGGACTAATATGAAAAAGCTTCAGAGCTCATTTGGAGTGAAGGTAGGATTATTCTTAATTAATATACTTTCGTTTGCTTCAATTATACTTGGCGCGATGGGAAGTAGCGTTAGAAATGATGCTTACAGTTTGACTTATAGTGAAGTTGCTTGGGATTACTTAAGTGTATATGATGTGTTTGATGGCCTTACAGAGAATCAACTTGCGTCTATACTTCGTCCATTAGGCGAGGGCTGTTATTATTTCATGGCGCTTGGAATCGTATTTTTTGTGATATCTACGATTATGATTCTAATATGTTCGGGACATAAGAAGAATGTAGAAGGAATTCACCTTACATGGATTGAAAAAATCCCTTACGCTGTACTTGGTACAGTATGCATTTCAGTAGCAGGTGTTGCATGTTCTATGATTGAAGATGAGGTGTGGCAAAGATTTGACTTTGCGTTCTTCTTGGTAAGTGGTATTTCTCTTCTCGCGATGTTCTATATAAGCATGGTTAT
>DAISYI010000006.1:21314-27332 GCA_036825385.1 Lachnospiraceae bacterium
CATTGTTTATACAACTATTGTTCGTTTTAAGGGACGCGTATTCTGGAAGTATTCGCTTATCAATTGGTTATGGACACAGATTAAATTAATTGGAGATAAAACATATGTAACAAAAGCAATCCTCGCTATCAGGGACGCATATCGTGATGGAGTAGGTATGGAGAAGAGATATGCGCTAGTAATAGCAGCGGTTCTTCTGGTTGAATTCCTCGTTGTAGCTATGGCAAGTAGAGGAGAAAGAGTCTTTACATGGATAGTCTTGAAAGCACTTACTGTACCTGTAATCATTTGGTGTCTGATTCAGTGGCAGAAAGTACGTACTGGAATCAAACAGATTAAAGAAGGTGGACTCAAAGAAGAAATCGACACATCAAACACGTATTTCGATTTTAAAAAAGATATAGAGAATTTGAACTCTGTATACGAAACAGTTAAGAACGCTGTCGAAGCCGAGACGAAGAGCGACCGTCTGAAGACAGAGCTTATCACAAACGTTTCTCATGATATAAAGACACCGCTTACTTCGATTATCAATTATGTGGACCTCCTCGGCAAAGAATATGAGAAGGATGAACCATCATCTGATACGGAAAAAGAGTACGTCGCTATCCTTTCAAAGCAGAGCTCTAGACTGAAGAAGCTTATAGAAGATTTGATTGAGGCATCAAAGGCTACTACAGGAAATATAAAGATGGATATAAATGATGTGGATGTATCTGTAATCCTAAATCAGGCAGCAGCTGAATTTGATGACAGACTTGAAAAAGCAGGACTTTCCCTAGTGATGCCAGAGGATCATTTAAACATTATGGCGAAAGCAGATGGAAGACATCTGTGGAGGGTATTTGATAACCTTCTTGTGAATATCACGAAATACTCAATGGCTAATACTCGTGTCTATATTTCAGCTGAAGATACGGGGGATAATGTGAGAATTACATTTAAGAATATATCAAGAGAACCACTTAATATTTCTGCGGATGAACTTATGGAAAGATTCACTCGTGGAGATTCCTCCAGAAATACAGAAGGAAGTGGTCTCGGACTTTCGATTGCAAGTTCACTTACTAATCTGATGGGCGGAAGAATGGATTTGAGCGTAGATGGAGATTTGTTTAAAGCGACAGTTGAATTAGAAAAAGCTTGATTTGTAAAAAACCCGGATGCTTTTGTTTGAAAGCATCCGGGTTTTGTTATCTTTTATTTCGAATGATGTATCTGATAATAGTTGCTAATAGAGGGCCACCTAGAATAATTATTATATGATGATATTCATAATGAGATATGAATTCAGCAATTTTGTTCCCTGTTAAGCCTTCAAACTTTACGTTTAATGCGATAAACAGTGCAGCTACACCTAAATAAAGAAGAACGTTTCTCAGGTCATATTTACCTTCGAGGATAAACATGGACATTGTGAGAACAAGAATTAGTAATACTCTGTTGACGATATGTAAGTATGAAAAAGAACTTACATATAAGTACTCAATGCTTAAGCTGAGGACTATAAACGGAACTAAGTAAATAAGCATAAGAATTAATTTCTTACTTGGTGAAATTGTAGATTGCTCTAAAGAATTATCCATAGTTTTCATTCCCCCTTTAAAATGAATGAATATACTTAATGAATTACAAGTTGAGTATAGCACATCTTTTATTTTTTTTTAGATTTTCTAGAAATTTTTTTAGGGATTTTGAAATTAGGAGACCGTGATTCCATACAAAATACGAAAAAATACAAAAACGCCTGATTTTAGGGCAGTTACGTCGGATTGTCGTAATTTTGACAAATTCGAGGATTTTTTTTGCAAAAAAACTAGATATATTTGACAAAATGTTCTTTATTAAAAACAATGTCAAGAAAATAACAGAATCGGTTGCAGAGGAATTTTTATTTAGGTATACTACCGATTGTATACAATATTACAAGTATGAATAAGGGAAGCTTTTTCCCATAAAAGTTAAATTTAGGAGGACGCTATGTCAAACAAAACTGAGTGGAGAGGTTTCGTCGATGGACACTGGAACGATGACGTAAACGTACGTGACTTCATCCAGAGAAACTATACTCCTTATGATGGAGATGAAACATTCCTTGAAGGACCTACAGAAGCTACAGATAAGCTTTGGGGCAGACTTCAGGAGCTTCAGAAGGCTGAAAGAGAGAACGGTGGTGTTCTCGATATGGAAACTGAAGTGGTTGCAGGTGTAAACGCTTACGGCCCAGGTTATATTGATGAGAGCCTTAAGGAACTTGAGCAGGTTGTAGGTCTTCAGACAGATAAGCCACTTAAGAGAGCATTCATGCCATACGGTGGTATCAAGATGGCTGAGGAAGCTTGTAAGACATATGGTTATGAACCATCAGAGAAGCTTCATGAGATCTTCACAAAGTATCATAAGACACACAACCAGGCTGTATTTGATGCTTATACACCAGAGATGAGAGCTGCTCGTCACAGCCACATCGTAACAGGTCTTCCAGATACATACGGACGTGGACGTATCGTAGGTGACTATCGTAGAGTTGCACTTTATGGTATTGACTTCCTTATCAAGAAGAAGGAAGAAGATAAGGCTAACTGCGGAAACGGAACTATGACAGATAAGGTTATCCGTCTTCGTGAAGAAATCGCTGAGCAGATTAAGGCTCTTCACCAGATGAAGGATATGGCTGCTGCTTACGGTTATGATATTTCTGGCCCAGCTAAGAACGCAAAGGAAGCTGTTCAGTGGCTTTACTTTGGCTATCTTGCAGCTATCAAGTCACAGAATGGTGCAGCTATGTCAGTAGGACGTATCTCAACATTCCTTGATATCTATATTGAAAGAGACCTTAAAGAAGGTACAATCACAGAGAAGGAAGCACAGGAGCTTATCGACCACCTTGTTATGAAATTTAGAATGGTTAAGTTCGCTCGTATTCCTTCATATAACGAACTTTTCTCAGGTGACCCAGTTTGGGCTACTCTTGAGGTTGCTGGTACAGGTATGGACGGACGTTCTATGGTTACAAAGAACGACTTCAGATTCCTTCATACTCTTGAGAACATGGGACCAGCTCCAGAGCCAAACCTCACAGTTCTTTACACAAAGAGACTTCCTAAGAACTTTAGAAAGTACACATCAAAGATTTCTGTTGAGACAAGCTCAGTTCAGTACGAAAACGATGATGTAATGCGTCCAGTATGGGGCGATGACTATAGCATCTGCTGCTGTGTATCTGCTACACAGACTGGTAAGGAAATGCAGTTCTTCGGAGCTCGTGCTAACCTTGCTAAAGCTCTTCTTTACGCTATCAACGGCGGTAAGGACGAGAAGTTCAAGGATAAGGTAACAGGAAAGCCAATGCAGGTTGCTCCTGAGTTCGCACCAATCACATCAGATGTTCTCGATTACGATGAAGTAATGAAGAAGTACGATGTAACACTTGATTGGCTTGCAGGACTTTACGTAAACATCCTTAACCTCATTCAGTACATGCATGACAAGTATTACTATGAAGCAGCTGAGATGGCTCTTATCGATACAGATGTACGTCGTACATTCGCTACAGGTATCGCTGGTTTCTCACACGTAGTTGATTCACTTTCAGCTATTAAGTACGCTAAAGTAACAGCTATCCGTGATGAAGAAGGTATCACAACTGACTTCAAGATTGAGGGAGATTTCCCTAAGTATGGTAACGATGATGAAAGAGCAGATAAGATTGCTGTAGATCTTCTTAAACTCTTCATGGCTAAGATTAAGAAGAACGATACATACCGTGATTCAGAGCCTACTACATCAATCCTTACTATCACATCAAATGTAGTATACGGTAAGGCTACTGGTGCACTTCCAGACGGAAGACCAGCATTCAAGCCATTTGCACCTGGTGCTAACCCAGCTTACGGCGCAGAGCAGAATGGACTTCTTGCTTCACTTAACTCTGTTGCTAAGCTTCCATACGAGTACGCTCTTGATGGTATCTCAAATACACAGACTATCAACCCAGGCGCACTTGGACATGATGATGATGAAAGAGCTGAGAAGCTTGTAACTGTTCTCGATGGTTACTTCGCTCAGGGCGCTCATCACCTCAACGTAAACGTATTTGGCGTTGAAAAACTTAAGGATGCTATGGAACATCCAGAAAAGCCTGAATATGCAAACTTCACAATCCGTGTTTCTGGATACGCTGTTAAGTTTATCGACCTTACTCGTGAGCAGCAGCTTGACGTAATCTCAAGAACTTGCCACGAAAGATTGGCATAATACATGAATGGCTTTATTCATTCAATCGAATCCTTCGGCTCAGTTGATGGGCCGGGGGTTCGATTTATTATATTCTTAAATGGCTGTAAGATGAGATGCGCTTACTGTCACAACCCTGATACATGGAAATGTAACGCGGGTGACGAAATGTCTGCCGATGAGCTTCTGGACAAAGCTTTAAGATATAAAGCTTACTGGGGCGAAGATGGTGGTATCACAGTAAGTGGTGGAGAAGCTCTTCTCCAGATTGATTTCCTTCTCGAACTCTTTACGAAGGCGAAAAAGCTTGGAATCAACACTTGTCTCGATACTTCAGCAAATCCTTTCACAAGAGAGGGCGAATTCTTCGAGAAATTCGAAAAGCTTATGGATGTTACTGACCTGGTTCTTCTCGATATCAAGCATATCGATGCTGAGAAGCATAAGGAACTCACAGGCTGTGACAATGCAAATATCCTCGATTGTGCTAGATATTTTTCAGAAATCAATAAGCCGGTATGGATTAGACACGTTCTCGTTCCAACTGTAAATGACGATGATGAATATCTTAAGAGAACTCGTGAGTTTATCGATACACTTTCAAATGTAGAGAGAGTAGAGATTCTTCCATATCATACTCTGGGTACTTTCAAGTATGAGGAACTCGGCATTCCATATAGGCTTGAAGGTGTAGAACCACCTACAAAGGAAAGCATCGAAAACGCAAAGAGAATACTTGGAGCAAACTAAAGGGGGCTCCGCTTTATCTGACTTAGGTTAGGTGAAGCGGGCCTCTTTTTCATAGACATAAGGTGAAAAAAGGTACATAATAGGGGTTGGGAAAAAGAGTTAGCTAGATTTTGGAGGTACAAATGCACGAAGAAAAAGAGATTACAACGGTTGAACTCGTACGAATTGCGAAGGAGAGAGAAGAACTCTTCGACCATGGAAAGCATCGTATGAAGCTCGAAGCAGAGAAGATGCTATGGATTCTTCTGGGAGCTTTTCTATATGCTTTCGGTCTGAACCTCTTCATTCAGCCGATGAATTTCTATGCTGGAGGTTTTACAGGACTTGCTCAGCTTATTACTTATGGACTTGGTGTCGCAGGTATTAAGCTTTCACATGTAGATTTGACTGGTATCTTATACTATGCTCTGAACATTCCGCCTATCATTTTGGCGATTCGTCATACGAGAAAGAGATTTATCGCGAGAACAGTAATTGCGATTACAGCGATGACTCTCATGATGACATTCATTCCTATTCCGAAGGAAATCATCTTTGATGATAAGCTTGGCTCAGCACTTATCGGTGGTGTAATTGTAGGTGTGGGAACAGGATTTATCCTAAGAAGTGGAGCTTGTGATGGTGGTATTAACCTTGTAGGTGTGCTTCTTCTGAATAAGAATACAGGTTCTACAATCGGAACGATTGCAGCTATCTTTAATGCAATTCTTTATGTGGCTTGTATGGTACTTTTTGATATTCCTACAGTACTGTATTCGCTTATTTATTCTATGATTGTTTCATTCGTATGTGACAGAATTCATACTCAGACGATTGGTTCACAGGCGATTATCCTTACGAAGATTTCTAATCTCAAGCATCTGTTTTCACCCCCTTCAGGATATCTTCTCTCTTTCTGCGCTTAGGGTCGACCTTTATCTCGACCCTGTCCACAAGGAATATAAGTATCACCGCCATGATGATGTATATGACCGCCACAGCGATAAGAGGGAAGAAGGCTTCGTATGTACGGCTCCTTACTATATCGCCCAT
>DAISYI010000006.1:27342-31432 GCA_036825385.1 Lachnospiraceae bacterium
CGTGGAGTTACGAAGATTAATGGTAACGGGGCGTTCACTGGTGAGAATGTAACTATTCTCATGGTTTACTTAAGTAAGTTTGAGGTTATCAGACTTAGAATGCTTGTAAAGAAGATTGATCCAGATGCTTTTATCGCCATCAAGCATGGTGTTCAGGTTGATGGACATTTCTTGAGAAAACTGTCATAATGTGTAAAAAAGTAGGGAAAAAGACTAGTATTAATACTTAGGAGGAAAGAGGTTATGAAGAAGGTGGAACTTCAGGATATTTTGAAATATAAGTATCCAGAGAAACTTGAATTCAATCCATCTGGAAGTGCGTATGCATATCATATCGCTACTGCTGATGAGGAGAAGAACACTTACAAGAGAAACGTTTGGCTGGTGAAGGATGGTAAGCCATTTCAGCTTACATCCACTCTCGATGCAACTATTTCTTTCTGGGACGACGATGAGACACTCATCCTAAACAGAAAGAATCCGGATGATAAATTTGAGGGTACAGAGCTTTACTCGATTTCTACAAATGGTGGAGAGGCAAAGCTTTGGGCCAGATTCAAAATCGGTCTCGGTGGTTTCGATAAGCTTGGTGAGAATCTCTATATCGCTACAGGTGAATATGAAGTAGATGATCCAGATGCTTACAAGGATGATGACGAGACTAGAGCAAAGAAGAAGGAAGAGAAAGAGAAGAACGTAGAGAGCGATTACGAGGTATGGGATGAAGTTCCATACTGGATGAATGGCGCAGGCGTGATCAATGGTAAAAAGGGCGCGCTTTTTCTCCTCGAAAGAGATCCTTCTAAAGAAGATGGTGACCCTGAACAGTTCAAGATTACTAGAATCACAGATAGTGATGTAAATGTTCAAGATTTTTCCGTAGAGGGTGATAAGGTTGTCTTCCTCGCTGAGAAGAATCAGAAGGTTATTAATTTCTTCAGCAAGCTCTATATCTATGATGTAAAGACTCGTAAGATTGAAGCGCTTTATGATGGCGATGACATGGGTTGTGGTGGTTATTTCTACAAGAATGGTGAGACTTATGTGTTCTCATGCGACTATCGCTCTCGTGGTATCAATGAGACTACGCTTCTCTATAAGGTCGAGAATAATAAACTAGTGAAGGTGGACGGCTATAAGCCTGATTATTCACGCCACAACAGCATCGTAGGCGATGTAATGGTAGGCGGTGGAAAGAACGATGAGACAGTCGTAGAAGATGGTAAGGTAGTGCTTTATACTATTGAGACTATCGAAGACCATGCTGCTCTCGCAAGAATCGAACTTGCAACTGGAAAGACTGATATCGTGCTTGACCTCCCTGGTTCAATCTATTTCTTTGATATTTCAGATGAGAAGATTGTTCTCGCATATGGAGATGAAGAGAGCCTGACTGAGATTTATGAGATTTCGCGTAAGGATCTCGTAGCAAAGGAACTTGGTAATCCTAAGTTCGATAAGCCACTTGATACAAAGGCGGTTCTTAAGAAGGTTTCTTCTCATAATGATGAGAATCTTAAGGATGTCTATGTGGCTAAGCCAAATAGAATTGACTATAACTCAGAGGGACTTGATTTACATGGTTGGGTGCTTCTTCCAGAGAATTATGATGAGAAGAAGTCTTACCCTGCAATCTTAGATGTCCATGGTGGCCCTAGATGCGTCTATTCAGAGCTTTTCTTCCATGAGATGCAGTATTGGGTAGCTAAGGGATTCGTAGTCATGTATACGAACATTAAAGGCTCAGATGGACGTGGTGATGAGTTTGCTGATATTCGTGGAGATTACGGCGGAACTGATTTCAAGAATCTTATGGATTTTGTTGATGCTTGTCTTGAGAAGTATCCAGCTATCGATGACAGACGTCTCTGTGAAACTGGTGGTTCATACGGTGGATTCATGACAAACTGGATTATCGGACACACAGATAGATTCTGTGCTGCAGCTAGCCAGAGAAGTATTTCAAACTGGATTTCGATGACATATATCAGTGATCTTTGGACCAGACCAGTGTGGTATGGGCTTTGATGACTGGTTTGGAAAGCTTGATGAGAAGACTCTTTGGAAGCATTCTCCACTTGCTTATGTAGATAATGTAAAGACTCCTACACTCTTCCTTCACAGTGACGAGGATTATAGATGTCCTCTCGCAGAAGGAATGCAGATGATGCAGGCAATTCGTGTGCGTGGAGTAGAGACTAGAATGATAGTCTTCCATGGTGAGAATCATGAGCTTTCACGCTCTGGAAAGCCAAAGCATAGAATTAGAAGACTTAATGAAATAACTGAGTGGTTTGAGAAGCATATTTAAATTAAAAAGGAAGTGAATTCATAAGAATTCACTTCCTTTTCTTTTTATCATATTTAGAACAACGAAACGATATCGTGTTTGCTCTGTAGTCTTGTATTCTTCCAAACTGCTGGTGTGATGAGGAGCAGCATTGGGAAGAGTTCGAGTCGGCCTGCAAGCATGTCGAATGAAAGAACAAGCTTTGAGAAAGTACTCATGTCAGCGAAGTTTGACATAGGTCCGACTCCGGCGAGACCAGGTCCGATGTTGTTGAATGTAGCAGTAACAGCTGTGAAGCTTGTTACGAAGTCCTTTCCATCGAGTGAAACGAGGAAATGTGAAACGATGAAGATTAGCATGTATGTAGCTAAGTAAACAAGTGTTGATTTCACGATTCCCTCTGGAAGAGGAGATTTGTCTACTCTAACCTGACGAACTGACTTTGGATGGATGTATGATCTAAGTTCTCTTACGAATGCTTTGGCAAGGATTACGATACGAGAAACTTTAAATCCACCACCTGTACTTCCGGCACAAGCTCCCATAAACATAAGGAGAACCATTATGAGCTGTGCATTTGGTGCCCAGACATTGAAGTCATCTGTTGAAAAACCAGTAGTCGTAATAATTGATGCAACCTGGAAGAAGGCTACTCTAAGCTTATGTTCGATGCCTGAAAGATTTCCTGAAAGCTGAGCAAAGATTCCAGCTGTAGCAGCTATTATGAAAAACAGATACCAGCGTACTTCTTCAATCTCAAATGCCTTCTTTGGTTTCTTCTGAAGGAAGAAATAGTAGAAGTTAAAGTTGATACCGAAGAGCATCATAAAGATTCCGATGATCCACTGCTGGATTACTGAATAGCTAGCGATACTATCTCCCTTTACACCGAATCCACCAGTTCCGGCTGTTCCGAATGAGAGGCAGATTGCGTCGAATACAGGCATCTGATTTACAATGAGAAGTATGAACTCGAGGAGTGTCATACTGAAGTAAATCTGATAAAGGATAGTTGCTGATGAACGAACCTTTGGTGTGAGCTTTCCAACTGATGGTCCAGGAGATTCAGCCTTCATAAGATTGATATTTGAACCACCTGAAAGAGGCATGATTGCGAGTAGGAATACGAGAACTCCCATACCGCCAACCCAGTGAGTGAAACTTCTCCAGAAGAGTGAAGCGTGAGAAAGCGCTTCAACGTTATTCAGGATACTAGCTCCAGTTGTTGTAAAACCAGATACTGTTTCAAAGTATGCGTCTATGTATTTAGGGATTTCCTTTGTAAGTACAAATGGAATCGCACCGATTAATGAAAGTACAATCCAGCTAAGTGCAGTTGCGATACAACCTTCTTTTAAGTGCAAGATTGTATTTGCAGGCTTTTTCAGAGAGAAGAGAGTTCCTAAGAAAAAGGCAATCAAAGCTGTGATGATATATGCATTTATTACGTCTTCATGATAGATGAGGCCGACGAAGACTGGAAGCAGTAGAAGTCCGCTTTCAATCTTGAGAACCAAACCTAAAACATATCGAATTATTTTGATATTCATAATCCTGTTACCTAGTTAAGTATATCGTCAAGTGTTGTGAAGCCAGTGTTTGTAGTAACAATCATTACAGTGTCGCCTACTTTAATCTGGTCGAAACCACTTGGAATGATAATCTTTCCATTTCTATTAATGAATGCAACATTTACTCCGTTTTTAAGGTTCAAATCTTTGAGTGGAGTGTCAGTTGCTTTTGAGTTTGTATTCACGTTGAACTCGAGTGCTTCAACTCTAGAATCATACATATGATAGA
>DAISYI010000006.1:31442-31751 GCA_036825385.1 Lachnospiraceae bacterium
ATGTTGTTGTTCTCAATAGAAGCGCGCTTAGCACGTGCATAAGCGATGATGGCTTCTGATGTGATGACACGTGGGTGGATTACTGAACCTAAATCCATTGAATCGATGAGTCCTTTGAAGTTCTCACGAGTAATCTTTGTGATAACCTTCGCATTTGATACATTCTTCGCATGCATTGTGAGGAAGATGTTCTGTTCATCGATACCTGTAAGAGCGACGAATGCATCCGTGATCTCGATTCCAAGCTCTCTGAGGAGTGCTTCGTCTGTACCGTCGCCGTTTATAACGATTGCATTAGGAAGAAGCTTT
>DAISYI010000006.1:31761-34742 GCA_036825385.1 Lachnospiraceae bacterium
GATTCCCATGTGGATGAGCTGATTTGCAAGATAGTATGATGTGATACCACCACCGACAATCATGCATGTTTTCAACTGAACACTTCTGATGTTCAGGCGCTTAAGGAATGCGCGTCTATGTTTCTTTGGAAGAACGAATGTGACTTTGTCTCCAGCATAGATTCTGAAGTCACCATTAGGAATAGTGAGCTTTCCATCTCTTTCAACAGTAACGACGAGAATCTTCTCTTCGTCGCTTCTGCAGTTTGAGAAGAGTTCCTGAAGAGTCTTGCCATCCATAAGGCTGCCTTTTTCAACTACATGCTTGATAAGCTCGGCCTGTCCATGCGCGAATGAGTTGATTTCGAGCGCAGATGGAATGTAGAAGAGCTTAGCCATTTCTGTGGCTGACTCTAAATCAGGATTAATAATCATCTGAAGTCCAAGCTGTTCCTTTAGGAAGCCTGCTTCATCGATATAATCAGGTTTACGAACACGCGCGATAGTAGAGCAGTTTGCGTGCTTTGCTATAGTACAGCAGAGGAGGTTAAGCTCATCTGATTCTGTAACTGAAATAAAGAGGTCAGCGTTTTCGATGTTTGCTTCCTGCTGGATAGCATATGAAGCACCATTTCCAACGATTCCCATTACATCATAAAAATTTACGATTTCTTCGACTCTTTCAGCATTCTGATCGATTACTGTGATGTCGTTACCTTCATTGTTGAGTTTCTCTACAAGAGTACGGCCTACCTTTCCGCAACCTACAATGACGATTTTTAAAGATTTGTTTGTGTGTAATTTGTTAAGGCTAAGCATCTAAGCTATTCTCCTCTTTAAGTGTTTCTAGGACCGCATCTAGTATTTTTGAGATATCAAATGCTCCTGATGGTTCGCGAACTGTGATGTCCGCATATTTCTCATAATATGGACGTCTTTCTTCATAAATGTCAGCGATGGTTTCGCCAGGTTTATGAACGACGCCTCTTTCATCTAAATCGCCGATTCTCAATGCGAGATCTTCGGGTGTAGTCTCTAGGTAAATGACAGTTCCAATCTCGCGTAGATGGTTCATCGCGTTTTCGTGAAAAACGACAGAACCACCGGTTGCGATGACCATATGGTCACCACAGATACCGGCGTTCACATTATCTTCTATTTCGGAAAAAGCTTCCCTGCCAGATTCAGAAATTATCTCGTGTAGTTTCTTTCCTGTTTTCTCCTGGATAAGAATGTCTGAGTCGATAAAGTTGAGTCCGAGCTTTTTCGCAAAAACCACACCGACAGTACTCTTGCCGGCGGCAGGCATTCCGATAAATATGTAGTTTTGATTATGATTCTCATTTGGTTTCAAAACATAATCCTCTTATTAGATTAATAAGATTATTTAGTTCCGAAGATTCTATCACCAGCGTCACCGAGACCTGGGCAGATATAAGCGTCTTCGTTGAGCTGTCTGTCGAGATGTCCAACGTAAATCTGTACGTCTGGATGATCCTCAGCGAGTCTCTTAAGACCTTCTGGAGCAGCGATGATGCACATGAATTTGATCTTCTTTCCACCGTGCTGCTTGATAAGCTTGATTGCGTCTGAACCTGAACCACCTGTAGCGAGCATAGGGTCTACAACGAGGATAGTACGCTGCTCGATAGGTGCTGGGAGCTTGCAGTAATATTCATGAGGCTCATGTGTTTCTGGATCTCTGTAGAGACCGATGTGACCAATCTTTGCTGTAGGAACGAGGCTTGTGATACCGTCTACCATTCCGAGTCCGGCACGGAGGATAGGTACGATAGCCATCTTCTTACCAGCGATAACTGGTGTCATGCATTTTTCGATAGGTGTTTCGATTTCAATTTCCTTAGTAGGAAGATCGCGAAGAGCTTCGAATCCCATAAGCATAGCAATTTCGCTAACGAGACTTCTGAACTCATTTGTTCCTGTCTGCTTATCTCTCAGCATTGAAATTTTGTGCTGGAGAAGTGGGTGGTCGAGTACTGTTACATTAGATCCAAAATCCATTCTGTATGCCTCTTTTCTATCTAAAAAATTATATAATTCCGTTGGTATTTTAGTTTAGTAGATAGGCAAAGTCAACACGTAAAAAATGTATTTATTTTCATCCATTGTGAAAGGCTTAATTTTAGCGTTTTTTCAGATACAAGAAAAATATTTTTAATAATGGGGTTGTGTCAAATGGCACTACTTGTTATAATTCTGCATTAAGGAAATAATAAATTCTTTCAGAGAGGAGAAATTATGAACGACATCAATAAAGCAGCGATCAAAGATGCTAGATCGCTCGGATATCCTAAAATGATGCTTTTAGGATTACAGCATATGTTTGCTATGTTTGGTGCTACTATTCTAGTACCTATGATTGTTAATTCCCATTTCGGAAACAATCGTCTTTCAATTCAGGTTACATTGTTTTGTGCAGGAGCAGGAACCCTTCTTTTTCATTTCTTGACAAAGAATAAAGTTCCTGCTTTTTTAGGATCATCTTTCGCATTCCTCGGAGGATTTGCGACAGTAGCATCCTTAAAGACAGGTATCTATAAGAACATGTCAGTAGCTGATAAGCTTCCATACGCTTGCGGAGGAATCGTAGTAGCAGGTCTTATGTATATCGTGCTTGCGCTTCTCATCAAGCTCGTTGGGGTAAAGAAGGTTATGAAGTTCCTTCCTCCAGTAGTTACAGGACCTATCATTATCTGCATCGGTCTTTCACTTGCTCCATCAGCTATCAAAAACGCATCTACTTGCTGGCCACTTGCTCTCATCGCTCTCGGCGTAGTTATCTTCTTCAATATCTGGGGAAGAGGCATTTTCAAAATCGTACCTATTCTTATGGGCGTAGTTATCGCTTATGCAGCAGCGCTTCTCTTTAACCAGTTGGGTATGAAGACTGATGAAGGAAAAGCAATTCTTGACTTCGCTACAGTAGCTAGTGCTTCATATATATCATGGCAGCCATTTGAGTTCTGTAAATTTGATCTCAC
>DAISYI010000006.1:34752-39959 GCA_036825385.1 Lachnospiraceae bacterium
ATCCTCGTTATGGCGCCTATCGCACTTGCAACTATGATGGAACATATCGGTGATATCTCATCTATTTCAGCAACAGTAGATGGAAACTTCATCGAAGACCCAGGTCTCCATAGAACACTTTTCGGTGATGGACTTGCAACAGCACTTGCTGGTATGTTCGGTGGACCTGCAAATACAACATATGGAGAGAACACAGGTGTTCTCGAGCTTAGCCGTGTACATGACCCACGAGTAATCAGACTTGCAGCTGTTTATGCTATCGTGCTTAGCTTCTCACCTAAGTTTGCAATGCTTATCGGTTCTCTTCCTGCTTCAATCATCGGTGGAATCAGTTTTATCCTCTATGGAATGATTTCAGCAATCGGTGTAAGAAACGTAGTAGAGAACCAGGTAGACTTCACTAAGTCTAGAAACCTCATTATCGCAGCAGTTATTCTCGTAACTGGACTTGGTTTCCCAAATGGACTTACATTTGAAGTTGGATCTACATCAATCACACTTACATCACTTGCACTTGCAGCTATCTTTGGTATCGCACTCAACGCAATTCTTCCTGGTAAGGATTTCAACTACACAGAAGAGTACGATGAGAACTTGAAGAAAGTTGAGACACTTGGAGAAATCCAGGAAAGAGAAGAGCGTGAGAAGTCAGAGACTAAGCTTTCTGAGACAAGCGCTTCAGTAAAGGGTTAATTAGTAAGTTATTTCGGGTGAATAAGTTTCTCGGGGAAAAAGGTTAATTGTAAAGGAAAATCCGCTGTGGTGAATTCCACAGCGGACTATTTCTTTTTTTATAATACATATTATAATAGGAAAAAATACTACCTAGATTACGATATTGATGTGCCGGTAGATTCGGTTTGGTATTTTTCCTAAGTCGTTCATGAAATCGGCTTTAGGGCCAAATAACGCTTCATAAGGTTTAGTTTCATAAATCCGTCGGAGTCATATGTGATTCCGAGTGAATCGAGGTCGTTTTTGTACTTCTCGGTCAGTTCTTTCATCTGTTTGACTGCTCTCTTTAATGAGCGGTCGTTGTGTTTGTTTGAAGACTCAAGCGTTAGATTATAAGTGTCAATAAAAGCTTTCAAATTCTCACGATATTCGAGAGCTTTTCCGGATGTATCTGTCAGATCGGTTTTCTCATCGTAAACCGAATTCTGAAGTTTCTTTATAGCTCGTTTTAGAGCAGTAGAATCAGCCTTCGACAGAGTCTGTGGATCCACATTCTCACGATTCGAAGACTTGGAGTATTCTCTATATGCGCCATACAGTGAACGTAGGGCTTGGTTTGAGGTGATTGAGAATCCCAAAATAGATGCATCCTTTCTAAAAATACTTCATATATAGTATCGGATTCTTGTGGAGGAAATTTAATGAACCAAGAAAAAGTAATTGTTATTGATTTCGGTGGACAGTACAATCAGCTTGTGGCTAGACGTGTGCGTGAGTGCAATGTTTACTGTGAGATTTATTCTTACAGAAAGCCACTTGATGAGATTAAGGCTATGAATCCTAAGGGAATTATCCTGACTGGAGGACCGGACAGCTGTTATGTAGAGGGAGCAGCTACTTGCTCTCCTGAGCTTTTTGAACTCGGTGTACCAGTTATGGGTCTTTGCTATGGCGCTCAGCTTATGACACATGTGCTAGGTGGAAAGGTCGAGCGTGCGGCAAATAGAGAGTATGGACATACTGAGCTGAGAGTCGATGTAGAGTCTCCTGTTTTTTCCGGCGTGCCGGCTGAGACTTCATGCTTCATGAGTCACTTTGATTATATTTCTGAGGCGGCTCCTGGATTTAAGTCTATCGCGACTACGGATAGCTGTCCTTTCGCGGCGATTTCTGATGAGTCTAGAAATCTATATGGACTTCAGTTCCATCCGGAAGTTCTTCACACTCCAGAAGGATCAGAGATGATCTTCAATTTCGTAAGAAATATCTGCGGATGCAAGGGAACATGGAAGATGGATTCTTTCGTAGAGGATACAGTGAAGGCACTTCGTGAAAAAATCGGTAGTGGAAAGGTTCTCCTTGCGCTTTCAGGTGGTGTGGATAGTTCTGTTGCAGCGGGACTTCTTTCGCGTGCGATTGGAAAGCAGCTTACTTGTGTGTTCGTAGATCATGGTCTTCTCAGAAAGAACGAGGGTGACCAGGTTGAGGGCGTATTCGGACCGGCTGGTAATTTCGAGCTTAATTTCGTTCGTGTGAACGCGGCTGAGAGATATTATGAGAAGCTTCGCGGAGTCGAGGAGCCAGAACAGAAGAGAAAGATTATAGGTGAGGAATTCATCCGAGTATTCGAGGAAGAGGCGAAGAAGATTGGAGCTGTTGACTTCCTCGCTCAGGGAACTATCTATCCGGATGTTGTTGAGTCTGGTCTCGGCGGTGAGTCTGCGGTAATCAAGTCTCATCACAATGTAGGAGGATTGCCTGATTTCGTTGATTTTAAGGGAATCGTAGAGCCGCTTCGTGATTTGTTTAAGGACGAGGTAAGAGAGGTTGGACGTAAGCTTGGAATTCCTGAGGACCTCGTAAGTCGTCAGCCGTTCCCAGGTCCTGGGCTTGGAATCCGTATTATCGGTGAGGTTACAGGGGAAAAAGTAAAAATCGTTCAGGATGCAGATGCTATCTTCCGTGAGGAGATTGCGAAGGGGCTTAAAGCGTATGCGGCTGAGAATAATGGCGCAGTCGCACCATGGAAGCCAGACCAGTATTTCGCCGCGCTTACAAATATGCGTTCAGTTGGTGTTATGGGCGATGAGCGTACTTACGATTACGCAGTAGCGCTTCGCGCAGTCCGAACAGTCGACTTCATGACAGCTGAGGCAGCAGAGCTTCCATTTGCTCTTATGCAGACAGTTATGAGTAGAATAATCAATGAAGTTCGTGGGGTTAATAGGTGTATGTGGGATATTACAAGTAAACCACCTGGAACGATTGAGATGGAGTAGCAGAAAAACTACGGGAGCCCGCATAAATAGCGGACTCCCGTTTTTTGCGTCTACATTTCGTCTATCAAAATCAGTGTTTTTATTTTTTCAATTCTTATTACAACTGATTTTAATCTCTTCTTTCAAATCTAAGTCATACATCTTTAAGTCAGATGATAATGTCTTTTCGAATAAATCAATTTCAAAATCCGGTAATGTTTCTTTTTGAATCTCGTGTTCTTGCATTTTATAAATGGTATTTTTGAATGCAGGAAGGGCAGACCATCTTAATGTGTAGGATATTTTTGTTCCTGATTCATTAGAATACATATCTATGTAGTATGGCATGCCGTATCCATTCATTGTGTTGATGTCACAAAGAAATTTAGTAAATGCTTTATGACAATATTGATTGTCACCATTTAATAATTCTGAAACCGTAAAGCTTAGAATTAAGCCGACATCTCCTACTCCATAATACTTTGTATCCGCATTGATACTAATTCCAGATTGTATTAAAGCGCGAATATCAACTAAAAACTCTGAAAGTCTATTAACCTTAGGCTCGTTAGCAGCATCATGGACGAGCGGATTGTAGAAATTATCTACAGCAGTTCTTTGCTCATCCCAAAACTCTTTTAAATCTCTTGGAAAGCGAGCCTGCCACTTTTCATATTGTGTGTGTGCACTAAAACTTGCTTCGTTATCCTCATCTGGAAGATTCTTCTTTTGAACGTACCAGGCATATAAATAGCTTAATAAAATCGCATGGCCAGGATTATCATTTTTTAAAATTAGGCTCGTAGTTTCATCATTTCTTTCGATTTCTAATCCTAGTTCATCTTCTAATAAAAAGAATACCTGCATGATATCTTCATAAGATTCAATATTGATATCAGATAGCGCAGAAGGATCTACATCCAGAGCTTCAATAAGCTTCTGACGGATATCATCCTTAGGTGCCATAATATCTTTTTCATATTTTCGTATTCTTGAATCAGCTGTTGCCGCAGAAAAGCCAGCTTTTAATCCTAGATCCTTTTGGGTCATATCCTGCAATGTACGGTATTTTCTGATTTTATCTCCTAGAGTCATAAGTTTCACCTCATAATAAACATAGATTTCTTCCTATATATTAACACGATAGACACAAAAAAGGAAGATATAAAATAATAAATAGACATAAAAAAATGACTATTGATATTGACAAGCATATATTTCGGGTGTATTATAATTACAACCGACATATATAAATGTCGGTGCGGAGACAAAATAGGCAGAATACAAGGGAAGGAGGAGTGACCTATGGCAGAGGAACGTCAGCCACTATTTGTTGGGGTAGATACCGTGATTTTTGATTTGGGAGTATCCAGAGCTAAAGCATATGATGTGATTAAACAGCTGAATAAGGAATTAAAGAAGGAAAATCCACGTGCAATTGTTGTAGCTGGGAAAGTGAATCGAATCTGGTATGAAGAAGCATGCCTAAAGGCAGGAACACACTAATGAAAGAAGATAGAAAAGAAAAAAGCCCCTCTGCAAAGGGGCTGCACATGTCATTGCTAACATGTTATCTCGTAAATTCATATTAGCATGGCAGGTGCTTCTTTTCAAGAAAATTCAGAGAAAGGAGCATATTTTAATGGCGGAACGAAGAATGTTTGCTAAGTCTGTAGTGGAAAGTGCAAGGTTCTTAAAAATGCCAGTATCCTCGCAAAATTTATATTTCCATCTTGGAATGAACGCAGATGATGATGGAATTGTAGAAGGGTATTCGGTAATCAATCTTATAAAAGCCAATGAGGATGATTTAAGAGTGTTATACAGTAAGGGCTTTGTAAGAATTCTAAATGAAGATCTTGTGACTTATATTGCAGATTGGAGAGAACAAAACAGAATTAGACCTGACCGTAAGAAAGACAGTATATATACCAATCTTCTCTTACAAATGGAACCGGAGGTTGAATTGTTAGAACGTAGAGAACGTTCTGATTTAGTAAAGAAATCTGGACCGTCCATGGACGGACATATGTCAGCACAGTGTAGTGTAGTTGAGGTTAGTAAAGGTAAGGATAGTAGAGGAGAGTATAGTGTAGAACCGGCAGACACACACGCAATGAAATACCAGTTAGATAATGAAGTCCTAACTGTTTTTGATTATGAAAAGCTTGTTGGCAAATATGGGAAAAACAATGTTGATGGAGTTATTAGAAGGATATTAGGAAAACCGTATCACGGATGCTTAAATGTTTCAAAGATTTCTGAGTGGTGTAA
>DAISYI010000007.1:0-991 GCA_036825385.1 Lachnospiraceae bacterium
ATAGATTATTATTGTTATCATAGGTCTTTGAAGAAAAGGAACCATCCGGATATACTATCTTTGTAGTTCTATGGTTTGAATCGAAATAATATGTGCTCTTACTTCCGTCGGCATCAATGGTTTCAGTTCTATCATTAAGGTAATTAAGCGTGCTTATATTTCCGTTAGCATCAGTCTGCTTTACTACACGTCCAACTTCATCATAAGTGTTTTCAATCTGCTTAACTCCACTCTCATCAACCCATGAAGTCATAAGGCCTGAATCATTATAGTTATACTTGACTACATTTCCTTCAGGAGATGTAACTGATGTAAGAAATCCATTTGTATATCCATACTTTATCTCAGTATTATCTGGGCGAGTAAGGGATACGATTTTTCCCTCATCATTGTATGAAAGCTTAATAGATTTCTTTGTATCAGTAACAATCTCAGTAAGCTGCTTTTTCTTATCGTATTTATACTGAGTTATAAGCCCGAGTTCATCCTTCTTCTCTATGAGAAGTCCCATCGAATCGAATGTCTTTACATTATTATCATTATCTTTTATAAGATAGTTATATACAGGATACTCTTCGTCTTTTCCGTCACCATTAAAGTCATATTTCTTCTTTGAAACGACTTTTCTTTCAAGGCTTAGATTATATCCTTTAGGGGAAATGTAATTGTTTCCATTCTTTATAAATTTAAGAACGCTTCCATCATCTCGCTGGAATACGATATTTAAATCTTTATCCTGTGTGATTCGCTCACTAAGTGTAGTATTCCAACCTTTACCAAATGGTCCATTAAGTGAAGATAGAGAATTATAGTTTCTTTCGATAGTAAAGTCTTCTGTATAACCTTTAAGTTTTACATCTGTGTCATTTAAATAGAAATTTCCTGTGTTAAGATTAATTGGCTCATAACCAAACTCACAGTGAAGACCTCGTCCCATGAGACAGGAGTCGATTTTTCTTTTTTCGGCTTCAGCCGGAACAGGGGATGGGAT
>DAISYI010000007.1:1001-3809 GCA_036825385.1 Lachnospiraceae bacterium
GTCGATTTTTCTTTTTTCCGCCTCAGATAATGCTGGTGGATTATATGGAATACGCGCATTCTTCTTTGGGTTTCTGATAAAGATAGTATTCCCCTCAACGAGAAGCATGTCCTGGATTCTGTTATCAAATCCAATTTGATTTAAATCCACTCCATAATATGCTGCAATCTGCGGCAGGGTATCATACTGTGTAATCCTATATACGAGGAAGTCATCAGACTTATTATTTCTTCCAAAAACTCCGTCCTTATATGCCTGCGCGCTTATGTTATAAAGTGTATTAAAGTCGAAATTTGAAAATGGCTCTGGTTGTAGCTGGATAGTTCCCTTCAAAATCCTTTGTGTTAGGATACTTATATGAATACGATGCTTTCGCATCTCCTTCATATTCCTTTGATGCATCATTTAGAGAATAGCCAACTAAAGACCCTGGTGTTGCTGTACCAGAACCAAGAACCCCCATAAGGTTCATTCTTCCCTCAATAGTAGTATTTGCCATCGGATACAGAATAGATGTCGTATTATCAAGAGAATAATTCATATCGACAGGATCTGGAACTGACCAGTTAATTGTAATAGATGGTTTCTTATCCTCTGAAAAATCTGTCTGACCACCCGTACCAGATGAAAGTGGTGTATAAAATGCTCCACCATAACAGTTCTCATCTGTCGCCATTACACAGAGTCCATTATTATTTGCAAGTCCCTGTACCCAGTTATTTACAGCATTTTTGATATCAAATGAATGGTACCCTTTATGAGCACCACTAATAAAACCAGTTCCTGCTGGTTCCTGAGGGAGTCCTACTGAATTATCCCAGTTGATATTCCAAGGGTCCCAGCCACTATTGACCTGGTAACATGCGAATGTCGCATTAGTGTTCTGGTACTGAACATACTGATAAAGATTAAGAGATGCCGAATCGATTCTAGCTTCTTCTGGAATCGATCTAAAATTGTAATCGATATAGAAGTACATCCTAGTCTTTCCAGGATCTTTAGCATTTCTAATACCAGTCATCTTTTTTGTTATATATCCTGCATAGCCATAACCTTTACCGCCATAGGCACCATGAGTCGTACATGTAGTTACTTCGATTAGGTTTGCTGATGGCACTGATACTGTAGGGTCAATCTTTACAGGATATGCTCTGTCTTCTGAAGAAAGCCAAACTTTATCACATGTAAGCTTTATTCTATACATCTTCTTAGTGAAAAAGCCTAATATTCCACCTGTCTCAGTCTCTTCCAAAGACATAGTAATCTTGTCTGTCTCAGCACCTTTAGCATCAATCATCTTTGGAGCAGAGATTACATAGATAAGCTTCTTATCTTTCTTTACTAAAACAGTGTTATCAGAAAGACTTGCCTCTAAGTCATCTGCATCGAGAAGATATGTGTACTCATTCTTACCATTCCACTTATCTAGAATGATATCTTCCTTTACGCCGTCATTTTTAATTGTGTACTGTACATCGGAATCTTTATATGAAGTGTTATAACGAATTGCGTTTTTCTTTACTACTGGATCTTTATAAGATGTTTCTTCTGGAATGATTGAGATTTTAGAATCTTTATAGGCTACATCGATACCATCCTTCTTCGTGGTTTCTTCGGGAAGTGTAACCTTTACGTCCGACTTATTTGCTACAAAGTCTCTTTTAAAGAGCCCCTTGTCTTCCTTAAGATTAAGGTTCACAGGGACTTCTTTACCATCTTCATTTATATAAGTATTAGCATCATTCGTAAGGTACGTAACGAAAGATTTCTTGTTTACCTTATAAACCTTCTCATTTCTTGAAACTTCAACTGGCTTTCCATAGGCGCCTTCAAGCTTTTCTTCTGTCTCATCCTTCTCAGATGTTACTTCAGGAGCCTTAAGCTTAACATCAACCTTCTCATCAGAAGATCCAGTATTATCAGCTGATCCAGCTGTATTTGCATTTACACCAAAAGCCCTTACACCAAAAGTAGTTCCAGATTTCTCTGGAACTACTAATCTATTTATCTTATTTAATTTGTTATGATATGAAATATTAGAAGAAATCTTATTTATGAACCCTTTAGTTTCAATCCCACATGCTTTTACTTCCTCTGGAGGAAATGCTGTTGCTATAAAACATGCTGAAAGAACAAGTGCTGTGCCACGTTTAACTAGTGATTTGATGTTCATGATTCTTTAGATTCCTTTCTAAAAGTTAATCAGTAATTTATATAAATGCTTATTTCAATTTTGATTCACGATAGATAATATCATCTCTTCCTGGACCGTTTGAAATGATAGTGATTGGGAAACCTATTTTTTCCTCTATAAATTCAATGTATTTTCTACAGTTCTCTGGAAGTTCATCGTAGTTCTTAATACCACGAATGTCGCATTTCCATCCTGGAAGTTTTTCAAGAACAGGCTTAGCTTTCTCTGTTACAAGTGTTACAGGGAAGTCAGTTACAACTTTACCGTCGATCTCATAACCTGTACATACAGGGATTTCATCGAGATATCCGAGTACATCGAGAACTGTGAAGGCTACATCTGTAGTTCCCTGAAGGAGACATCCGTATTTAGACGCAACACAGTCATACCAGCCTACACGTCTTGGACGACCTGTTGTAGCTCCGAATTCACCGCCATCTCCGCCTCTACGACGAAGTTCATCAGCTTCATCGCCGAAGATTTCGCTAGTAAATACACCAGCACCTACAGCAGATGAGTAAGCTTTGTTTACTGTTACAATCTTCTTGATTTCATAAGGTGGAATTCCAGCTCCTACAGCGCCGTATCCAGCAAGTGTAGATGATGAAGTTACC